>JAJFFA010000857.1 GCA_021776885.1 Planctomycetota bacterium | reverse complement strand
ACGCCCTGGTCGCCGCGCTGGGCGCCCCCGACGTCCCCGCTCGGCTCGCGGCCTGCGACGGGCTCGCGGCCCTGGGCCCGGCCGCGGAGTCGGCGCTCCCGGCGCTGCAGGAGCTGCTGGTCGACGACGACAACGAGGTCTGCACGGCAGCGGCGGCGGCCATGTCCGCCATCGAGCCCAGTCCCTAGCGGAACTGGCTGGCTTGGTTGGGGGTGGGTGCGCCCCAGGCCTCTCGAAGTCAGGCCACCCCAGGAGTTTGCGCCGCAACGCCTGGGTAGCAGGCCCGGCCGCGAGCGACAGCAGTGACCCAGGGGCGCTCCCGCGGGGACTTGCGGCGCTTGCCCGCCGGACGACCCACACGCATGCAAGCCAGTTCGATGGAACCTGGGGCGGGGGGGGGCCGTCCTCTATGCCGACCTGGTGGGCCTACCCTGAAGATGTTGGACGGGGAGAACCACTTCCGAACGTGTGTTCGGAATCGGCCCATCAGGTCTTCCCTCACTCCCTCCGGCCCCAGGACGATTTCGCCGGCCGGAGAGCTGACCCGGGCGATCGACCCGGCCTGCGCCAGGACCTAGGCTGGTGCGGATGAACATCTTGCGCTGGACTCCGATCTCTGCCGCCGTCTGTGGCGCTGCGCTGCTGTGCGCCTGCGGCCCCTCGTCCGGCTCAGGCGTCCCCGCCGAAGGGCAGCCGCCCTCCGCGACGGGGGCCGACGCAGCGGGGTCCGGTACGGTCCAGGCCGACCCCCTCGCGGACCTGCCCAAGGGCTGGGAGGTCACCGACGCGTACCTCGGTGTGCCCGTCGAGATTGTCAGGAAGCACGACGAGCGCGGACGGCTCGAGTGGATCGCGACACGCCGCGCGGGAGCCGAGCGCGTCGGCGGGGAGCACGGACCCGAGTGGACGTTTTTCTCGAACGGCGTCCCCAAGGTGAAGAAGACCTGGGTCGACGGGGAGCTCTCCGGCCCCTACGTGGCCCTGTTCAAGAGCGGCCTGGTGCGCACCGAGGGTCAGAACGAGGCCGGCGGGAGGACCGGCGTGTGGAAGCGTTACTTCGAGGTGGGTCAGCTGCAATCGACCAAGGAGTACGTCGAGGGCCAGCCCCACGGCGAGTTCCGCGAGTGGTACACGTCGGGAGAGCTGCGCTCCGAGGCCCGCTTCGAGCACGGCTTGCAGGTCGGGGTGGAGCGGGTCTGGTCCACCGACGGGGTGCTCCTGCTGGAGCGCCACTGGCAGGCCGGGCAGCTCCACGGCGCGACGACCGAGCGCGACGAGAACGGTGAGCTGCGCCTCGAGGGGGGCTTCGAGGACGGCGCCAAGAGTGGGGAGTGGACCGTCTACGACGAGTCGGGTCGTCGACGTGTCCAGGAGTTCTGGGAGGCGGGCCTGCTGGAGGGCCCTCGCTCCACCTGGCGCGAAGACGGCTCGCAGATCGACAGCACGGAGCATGCCGCGGGGGTGCCCCACGGCGCGACGGAGGCCTGGTACGCCGACGGCACGCGCCAGCTCGAGGGGCGCCACGAGGACGGCAGGAAGTCTGGCCGCTGGACCTACTGGAAGCCCGACGGGAGCGTCGACCCGACCTGGAGCGGGGAGTACGTCGACGACCAGAAAGTGGGGGAGTAGGGGCCGGGCTCCGACCCGGCCCGGCCCGCTCGACAGGGCCCGAGGGCTCGCTTTTTCGCGCCGATGGAAGGTTCGGGCCAGCGCTTGGCCGAGGAGGTACCAGGAGCCTCCAACCCTGGGACGACTCCTGCGTACGACCGGGACCCGGCCCTGATATCCTCCGCGCCCATCATGCTGCTCCAGATCGCTCTCGCCCTCGCCCTGGCACCCACCGGACCTGCTCCCCTGGCCATCCAGGACGCGCCCGTCTCCCCGCAGGAGGACGCCGTCGGAGAGCTCTTCAGCGCCTACCACCCCAACGGGGCCAAGGCACGCGAAGGGCGCATCCACCGCGGCCGCCGTATCGGGCGCTGGCAAGGCTGGTTCGACAACGGCAAGCAGGAGTACCTGGGCGCCTACGAGGACTACCAGCGCGTCGGCTACTGGATCTACTGGCGCGACAGCGGCGAGAAGTCCTTCGAGGGCGCCTACGTGGACGGCATCCGCGAGGGGCACTGGAAGGAGTACTGGATCGCCGGCGGCATCGCGCGCGAGGGACGCCTGGTGCGGAACCTGCGCAACGGCGAGTGGAAGGTCTACGACGACCTGGAACGCGTGCGCGAGAAGATCACCTACCTCGACGGGGTCGAGCACGGCCCCTACGAGGATTACAACGGCGAGGCGAAGATCCGCGCCGGTTCCTACGCCCACGGTCTGCGCAGCGGGAAGTGGACGACCTGGCACCTGAACGGCGAGAAGGAGTCCGAGGGCCTTTTCGAGAACGACCTGTCCTCCGGCGAGTGGACCTTCTACTACGACAACGGCCGCACGGAGTCCGTGGGCTCCTACGACGCCGAGGGGCTGCAGAGCGGCAAGTGGATCGGCTACCACCGCAACGGGAACAAGCGCTTCGAAGGCGGATTCGTCGCCGGCACGGAGAACGGCGACTGGACGCGCTGGTGGACCAACGGTCAGAAGCAGAGCCAGGGCAAGGCCAAGGACGGACAGTGGGACGGTCGCTGGGAAGCCTGGAACAAGGATGGCACCCTCGACGCCGAGCTGACCGGGCTCTACATCGATGGCGAGAAGGTCCAGTGAACAGCAGAAGAAGCATGATGAACCAAAGCACACTGCTGTCCCTCGCCGCCCTGCTCTGCGTCGCCGCCCGCCCGGCGGCGGAGAGCATCGAGATCACCTTCGCCCCCAAGCTGGGGGAGCGGGTCGAGAAGACCTGGACCACCGAGCACGAGCTGCGCATGACGGGGATGACCCGCGCCCACGGCGAGCGTCGGCGACCCTTGCCGGCCCGTGGCAGCATCGATAGCACCCAGATCGTCGCCGTGGTCGACGAGTACCAGGGCCTCGAGGCCGGCCGGCCCACGGGCCTGCGCCGCAGCTTCACCCGCGCGCGGCGCTTGACCGAGGTGGCCTTCAGCTCCGAGATGGCCGAGGACGCGCCGCTGCGCCTGCGCCAGAAGAGCCCCTTTCGCGGCGCCAGCGTCGTGTTCACCTGGATCCCCGAAGAGGGCGAGTACGGTCGCTATTACGACACCCGGGAGGAGAACGAGGAGCTCCTGGCGCGCGTTCGCGAGGACCTGGATGCCCGCGCCCTGCTGCCTGCTGCTGCGGTGGCCGTGGGGGACACCTGGGAGGTCGCCGCGGCCGAGCTGGTCGACATCCTCGCCCACGGGGGCAGCTACGCCTTCGAAGCCGTCGAGGGGCGTGACCCGTTCCTGATGCGCGCCCTCGACTCCGGCGTGGCCGGCAGCATGGACCGCGTGTTCGGGGGCAGCCAGGTCGGTGGAGCCCAGGTGCGCCTCGAGTCCGTCGAGGACTCGGCCGAAGGGCGCATCGCGCGACTCAGCATGGACGTCGAGCTGAAGCTCTCGCGCGACCACACCGACACGATCGAGGAGTCCAAATCGACCCGCGAGCGCGCCGAGGGCATCGACTACGAGGACGTGCACGTGACCCTCGACCTGGTCGGCAAGGGCGAGCTGCGCTGGAACCTCGACCGCGGCGCCGCCCAGGGCCTCAGCCTCGAGCTCCAGGAGCACGTCTACGCACGGGTGCGCCACCGGGCACCCAGCGACGACGAGGGCGTCTTCCGCGAGCAGGACATCACCCTCGATGGCACGCTGACCCTCAGCCTGAGCGTCGCTCCCGGCGAGCCCCTGCCCATCGCGGGCCCCGAGGGATTGCCCGGCGCTGCCGCCCCCGAGGAAGCGCAAGAGGCCGGCGACAACTAGTGGGGCTGCGCCCCAGCCCGACGAGCGTGGAGTCCGCATGGGAGCCGGTTCGAGACGTTCGGTACCGGATGACACGCCGGCCGGCCGAAACTTGACTCATCCGCACACGATTCGGGGATCCAAAGCCTCTAGCGCTGAACGTCAGGGGCAGTAGGTGATCTCGAGCGCGTCCGAGAGGCCCACGCCACTGGGATCGCCCGGGTCCTCGAACCACAGCTGGTAGTGGCGCGTCGTCCCGACCAGGCTCGGGTGCAGGGTCAGCTCGACCCGGGCCGAGTGGAACGAGAGCTGGAAGTTCGCCTCACGCCGCAGGGGGCCGCCGACCCAGACCGTGCCCCCGGCGAAGGGCCGGGCCGCCGCGCGCGGGCCGCTGAAGACCACGCCGCGCCCATCGAAGGTGCCGCCATCGGTACCCAGCTCGATCCGGCCGACCGAGACCGAGGGCTGGCCCGCGTACGTCATGCTGGGGACGTTACCTCCGGAGGTCGTCTTCGGGCTGCCATAGCGCACGATCGGCTGGCAGGGCTCGGCACCAGGCGAGTAGGGAAGCGCGTTGGAGATGTCGTCGAAGGCCGTGCCCGGACGCCTCAGCAGCAGCTGCCCGGGGCCGGCCTCGGGCGGCGCCGTGACGAGCAGACGCGTGCCCATGTCGGTCGAGTCGAGCCCGCTGACGATGACCTGGGTCGCGTCCCCGGCCAGGGCGCGGGTGAACCAGACCTCGTTGGCCTGGGGCGCG
>JAJFFA010000856.1 GCA_021776885.1 Planctomycetota bacterium | reverse complement strand
CGAGCGCGACGCCTTCGAGGTCCTCCTGGCCTGGCGCGCGGGGGAACAGGACGAGGCGCGCCGATTGCTCTCCGTCCTGCGCGTGGCGGAGGTGCCGGCGGGGGAGAAGGGCGTCGGCTTCCGGGCCCTCTTGGCGGAGGTGGCAGCGACTGTCGGTGAATAGGGCCCTGGGCAGGAGCGACGCGGGCGGGACCGCGCTCGTCCCTGCACCTACGCGCGCAGCGGCCCATGGACTGGGCGTCCATGGACCGCTGCTGTCAGCTGGCCTCGCCGGCGCTGGCCGCTCGGCGCCGCTGCGGCTCAGTCGAACGAGATCTCGATCGAGTCCGACAGGTTGAAGCGCGCGCCCCCCGCCATCGTGTCGCGGAACCAGAGCTGGAAGCTCTGCACCGCGCCCGGCACCAGGATGCCGGCGGCCGGCGCCGCGCTCAGGTCGACGACCCGCGCCAGGACACCCGAGGCGTCGGACTGCTGCGGTCCCTGCAGGCGCTGGGTCGCGCCGCCGACGCAGCGTCGGCCGTTGCCGAAGGGCGCCTGGATGCGGTTGGGCCCGAAGAAGTAGAGCCCGAAGGTGTTGGCCGGCATGTCGCTCGTGATCAGCTCGAGGTCGTTCTCCGCCACCACGCTGCAGCCGCGGGCGTCGATGCGCGCCGGCAGGCCGGTGGAGTTGGCCAGGGCGGTGCAGTGGCGCTCGGCACGCAGCTCACAGACCCGATCGGAGCGGATGTCGGTCACGAAGACGTCGGCGGACACGTTGGCCAGACGCACGATGCACTTGTCGATGGAGCGCACGTCCTCGCCGTCCGCCGCGACGACGCGCAGCTCGTCGCCCTGGAAGGTGCCCGTACCCGGGATCGTGATGCCGGTCAGGATCGGCCAGCAGTAGTAGTAGCAGGGCTTGGCGGCCGGGGCCCAGGCGATGCGCTTGCCGACGGCCTCGGGCCAGCTCGAGGCGCTGGCGACGTTGCCGGTCTGGGTCACGACGGAGACGATCTCCTGGCCGGCCGCGAGGACCGTCACGCGGGCCATGCTGGCGCCCGTCGCGGAGTAGTCGGCATCGATCAGGGCGTCGTTCGCGGGGCCGGAGCGCAGGTGCGTCATGCCGCACGAGCCCGGGCCGCTGACGCGCTCGCCGAGGGTCTCGACCTCGACCACGGTACCGGGGTTGACGGCCGGGGCCAGGGGCTCCCAGGCGACCATGATGTGCTCGCTGTCCGGGGCGGCGATGCTGAAGCCGTCGCAGCCGGAGGAGCCCAGGTTCGAGACCTTGAGCTTGCGCTGCGGGCCGCCCTGGGCGGCGATGTGCGCCTCGTCGACGCCGGAGACGTGGTGCCCGAACTCGATCAGGGCCTCCATCGTCAGGCTCATGCTCTGGATGCCGAGGGCGCGGGTGTCGACGCGCGAGAGGGGCCGGCTCGGGGTCGAGCTGGCCTGCACGCCGTGCAGCTCGATGCGGTGCACGTCCGCGACGTGCGCTCCGTCGGCGAAGACCAGGTCCAGGGGCGAGTCGGGCATGATCTCGTTGCAGGTGATGGTGCCGTTCTCGTCGATGTCCCACTCCTGGACCACGCAACCGCCGTTCTCACCGTGGTCGTTGACCACGCTGGGAAAGTCGTAGAGCGGACCGTTGGGCAGCACGGCGTGGTAGAGGGAGTTGCCGTCCAGGTCGAAGGCCTGGACGTCGTAGCCGGTCGCGCCCATGGGGCTCGCGTCCTCGCTGACCCGGGTCCAGACCGTGTCGCCGGACTGGCTGCCGGCGACCAGGATCTCGCGCTGCACGCGGAAGAGCAGGCGCTCGGGGTTGCCGTCCAGGGTGCCGTAGGCCTCCCAGTCGGTGGTGGCGCCGACGGGGGAGATGAAGGCCGGGTCGACCATGTTGACGTAGCCGGCGGACTCGCCCAGGTCGACGGAGACTCCGTCGCAGCCCGAGGAGCCGAGGTTGGAGATCATCAGCCGGCCGCCGCCGGGGGTCAGGGTGGCCTGGCCCAGGGGGGTGTACTCGAGCCCCATGAAGAACTCGGAGTTCTGGGCCTCGGCGCCGGAGGCGAGGGTCAGGAAGGCGCTCAGGGCCAGGAGGGTGGTGGGACGCTGTTGCATGGGGTGGTTCTCCGTGGGGCAGGGGGACTCGTCCGGCGGCCCGGGCGGGCCGCGCGCTGACCCCCTTGGGGCGTGGGCAGCGGATCTCTGACCGATCTGGAAAAAGCGCAGCGGGGCGTAGAATGGTCGGCTCGCTTTCCGCGCACCGAGCCCCATGCCCAGCCCCCCGGACGAGGTCGACCCGACCCCCGACCCCGCCTCCGATCCCGTCCCCGGGGGCGGCGGATCCACACCGAGCGGGCCCGGGGCCCTCTCGTCCTCCTTCCAGGAGACCCTGCAACGCCTGCGCGGCGCACGCGGGGAGATCGGCGCCAGCGAGCGCTCCGAGCGCTACGTGGAGCTGGGCGAGGTGGGCAAGGGCGGCATGGGCATCGTGCTGGAGGTGCGCGACCTCGAGCTGCGCCGGCGCCTGGCCCTGAAGCGGCTCAAGGGCGCTGGCGTGGACGGCGAGGGCTTCGACGCGGGGCGCGTGAGCCGCTTCCTCGAGGAGGCCCAGGTCACCGGGCAGCTCGAGCACCCCGGCGTCGTCCCGGTGCACGAGCTGGGGCTCGACGCCGAGGGCCGCCTGTTCTTCACCATGCGCCTGGTCCAGGGCCGCACCCTGGCCGAGGTCATCGACCTGGCCCGTGCCGGCGGCGAGGGCTACAGCCTCGCGCGGGCGGTGGGCATCGTGCTCAAGGTCTGCGAGGCGCTGGCCTACGCCCACGACAAGGGCGTGATCCACCGCGACATCAAGCCCGCCAACGTCATGGTGGGCCGCTTCGGCGAGACCTACGTCATGGACTGGGGGCTGGCCAAGCTCCTGGGGCGCGACGAGGCCGAGCACCCGCCCTCCGCGGCCCCGCCCCTGACCCTCCTGACCTCGGTGCGCGCGGACGAGTCGAGCCACGGTTCGAGCTCGATGGCCACCCTCGACGGGGACGTCATGGGTACCCCGGCGTACAAGCCACCGGAGCAGGCGCGCGGCGACCTCGAGCGCGTGGGCCCCGCCGCGGACGTCTACGCGGTCGGCGCCATGCTCTTCCACCTGCTGGTCGGGCGCGCC
>JAJFFA010000855.1 GCA_021776885.1 Planctomycetota bacterium | reverse complement strand
ACCTTGATCTCCTCGGCCTTCTCGAGCTTCTGGTCCAGGTTGGCGGCGGGCGCCACCATCTGGTTCAGGCCGGAGTTCTTGGCCGCGTAGGTGTGGATGTTGTGGCTGACGCCGTCGGAGTTCAGGAAGGCGACGGTGCCGCCGACCGGAACGATCACGACGTGGGGGGTGAAGCGGCAGCCCTTCTGGTCGAGGGACTTCGGCTTCTCCGGAACTTCGGGCTCCATGCCGTCGATCGAGATCGTCACGACGACGTTGGCGATGCCGCCGTCCTTGTTGACGAGCAGGCTCATGTCGGTCGTGTCGACCTCGTCGCCTTCGTGGCAACCCTTGGCCGTCTCGGCGCTGATCTGCAGCGGCTTGGGCTCGGGCGGGTCACCGTCGAAGACGACCGTGCCGCTGACGGTGCCGGCGACCACGGGGGTCGAGGCGGCCGCGGTCTCGGTTCCGGTCTCGGGACCGGTGTCGATACGGGGCGCGGTGGCGGAGAGGAGCAGGAGCGGGCACAGGAGCCCGAGGGAGCGAAGGATCATGGCTGGGTCTCTAGGAATCGGGTTGGGCAGCACCCGTAGGACCTTGGGCGCATGCAGGCTGGATAACGATCAGTCGGATATGGACGCCGGATGGTCCAGGTTGAAGAGCCAATCCAGTACGGCCTCGATCTGCTCCACGTTGGAGGAGTTCGGGTAGACGTCCTGATACTGGGGTTCGTCGGCCGCGAAGTTGGCCGGCATGGGGGTGAAGGGGTAGATCGCGGCGGGCTTCCAGAGCCACTCCCGGACCCACTCCTCACGCAGCCGCTCCCGGGTGTGGGACAGATCCGGGGCCCAGGCGATGGGCGTCTCCGGGAGCTGACCGCCCTGGGGGTGGCACTGGAAGCAGTTGACCGCGTCCGCGGCCACGTCGTGGCCGACACGGATGAAGTCCTCGCGGGCCGCCAGGTGGCTGGGCGCACGGCGCTCGATGCGCTCGTAGGAGCTGCTCACCGGGCCAGTCATGGCGAAGCCCTGGGCCGTGCCCCAGTCGAACAGCTTGTCGAAGCTCGACGCGATGTCGGCCGAGACGCCGTTCTCGATGCCCGCGACGAGGCCAGGGTCGAGGCCCGCGCCCGTGGCCACATCCTCGATCGACAGGGCCCCGCCGCCCCCCTTGGTGGTGTAGAGCGAGAGCGGCCAGACGTAGCGCGCCATCGGCGGCCAGGATGTGGCCCCGGCTTCGAACGGCGTGCTGGCCTCGCGCCCCAGGGTCAGGCGCATGGACTTGGCGTAGCGGCTGTACCACTCGGTGCGCGCCTTCTCGCCGAAGTAGTCGGCCACGGCCTCTGCCTCACCGGGCTCGAAGCGGAAGGAGGGCATGCGCACGCGCAGCTGCTCGCGCAACCCGACCGGATCCTTGAGGAACGAATAGAACCACTCGCGCTGGACCTTGTGGCCCTCGTTCCAGAGCACCGGCGGAGCGAAGGTGGAGCGCAGCTTGTCCAGCTCCTCGTTCCAGTAGGTGCGCGTGACGCCGTCGACGTCCTCGACCTGGTTGTCCCCGCTGTCCTCGTCGTAGCCGAAGGTCCAGGGGTACGCCCCTTCTTCCGGCTCCTCGGGATCCAGGAGCGGCACACCGTAGGTGTAGTAGTCCGTGATCATACGCACGAAGTCGCCACCCCGGGCCGGCGTCAGCGCGACCAGGTCGTCGGGCGAGACGATGACCTTGTCACCCGGCGCTCCGAACTCGGGTGAGACGCCCTGCAGGCGCAGGACCACGTCCTCGAGCTCCTCGTCGTTGTCCTCTTCCCAGCCGGCGATGTACTCGCGCAGGCCTTCGAGGCTGTCCATCTTGGGCGGCAGGACGTCGTACTCGAGGGGCGAGATCTCGGCCTCGACCGTCATCTCCTGACCCTCGTGCATGAAGGTCACCTGCGCCGGGTCGACCTCGTGGCAGGCCATGCAGTTGCGCTGGCGCACGACGCGCATCCCGCGGTCCATCTGCGCCTGCGCGGGCGTCGGCAGCATGCGCGCCGCCGAGACCTCGTCGTCGACAAGTCCCAGGACGAAGGTCGACAGGGCCTCGACCTCCTCGTCGCTGAAGCCGAAGTACGGCATCTTCAGCTTCTCCTTGGGGTTCTTGATCTTGTCGATGTCGTAGGAGCGCGGACGGTGCAGCTTGCGCGCCAGCCAGCCCTCGCGGTACTCGTGCTCTAGCAACGGCAGACCCGCCACCTTCTTGCGGTAGTGCATGCCGAAGTCGAGCTTGTCGACCGTCTTCGAGCCCCAGTTGGTCAGCTCGGTGCCGATCGGCTGAGCGTCCTCGAGACCCTTGATCTCGTGGCACGAGAAGCAGCCCTGGTTGCGCACGAAGGCCTCACCCACCGCGGCTGCGAGGTCCTCGGGGCGGTCCCAGCGGAACATCTCGTTCTCGCCGGCGAAGCGCCGCTCGAGCTCGCGCCGGCCGTCCTTGTCGTAGAACCAGCGCGCCTGCTCACGCAGGATCGCCAGGTCCATGTTGCTGGGCTGGGGGTCCCAGCCGTCGGGCAGCTCGCGGAAGTAGTTGTCCGGGTCGGACATCATGTAGGCCGTGATGTCCGCCGCGTCCTGCTCGGAGAGGCGCAGGTTGGGCATGCGCGTGCCCTCCCAGTAGCTCTTCGGATCCTTGATCCAGTGGTAGAGCCAGGTGGCATCGACCTTGGTCGCCACTCCGCGCAGGTTGGGCCCGAACTCGTCGTGCTCGCCGGGCTCGAAGGCGGGATCGGAGAAGGGCGCCTCCTCTCCCGGGTACGGCGCGATGTTGTGGCACGCCAGGCAGCCCGTCAGGCGGAAGACTTCGCGCCCGCGCTCGGCGTCACCCTCGACCGGGATCGGCGGCAGGTCCTGCTTGGGGTGGTTCTGGAACAGGTACGAGGTGATCGCGGCCACCGCGGTCTCGTTCCAGGGCTGACCCAGGATGTCCGCACCCGCGCCGTACTCGGAGGTCACGACGACCTCGTCGGCGGCAAAGTTCTCCAGGTGGAAGATCTGGGGCATCCAGGTCGTCGGGCGGAAGGCCTTCGGATCGGAGATCCAGGAGTCCACGAAGTCGGGCGTCAGCTTGGCGGCCAGGTTCTTCAGGGAAGGACCGGGCCTACGGCTGGTCGGGAACCACTCGATCTTGTGGCACGAGTAGCAGCCGTACTGCTCGACCAGGCGGTAGCCCTCGGTGACCTTCGGAGCGTCGTCGGCGATCAGCTCCATCGAGGTCGTGTGGCACTGGATGCAGCTGGCCTCGATGTCGCCCGACTGCAGCATCGGGTAGTCCCAGTGGTGCTGCTTGTGCCAGTGATACTCGTCGTACCAGGCCTCGCCCTCGGCCTCGTCCGAGGGCCGGTGGTCGGCGTGCTGGAAGGAGAGCGACTCGCCCGATCCGCGGTGGCAGATCGTGCAGCCGATGTCCTTCAGCGGGTGCGCCGACTTGGAGGTCAGGAAGAGGTCGAGCCGCGGGTGCGTCGCGAAGGGCTGCTGCGCATCCTCGAAACCCGTGCGATCGGTGCCCATGTGGCACGTCGTGCACATGTCGATGCGCTGCTTCTTCGTGAAGTTCAGCTCGAAGGTCAGGTTCGCGGGCACCTGCTTCGTGATCTTCAGGTTGGGGCCGATGAAGTCGAGCCCCGGAAAGTCCCGTACGACGTTGGCGGCGGTGGTGACCAGGGACGCCGGATCGAGCATCTCGATCTTGTCGCGCACGCGGGTCAGATCGCGGGTCCCGGCGGCCCAGGCCTTCTCGGCCTCGGCGAACTCCCGCGAGAGCTCCGTGACGCGCCCCTCGGCGGCGTCGTATTCGGCCGTCGCGTCCTCGACCTGGAGCCCGAGCTGGTTGGCCTCGAGCTGGATCTCGGCCAGCTCGGCCTGGGCCTCGGCCACACCCATGTTCTCGTCGTGGAGGATCTCCTCCTCCCCGATGTACTTGTCCCAGCCCAGCTTCGACTTGGCGCTCTTGAGCTGGTCGTTGATCGCGGCCAGCGCCTCCTTCCTCTCGTAGGCCTCCGTCTTGGCCTGCGACAGCTCGACCTCGCGCTCGGACATGCGCTGGCGCGCAGCCTCGACCGCGGCGGTCAGCTGCGCCTCGCTCTGCATCGCACCGCGCAGCTCGAGATCCTCGAGGGCCTCCTCGGCCTTGACGAGCTCGAGCTGCCGGAAGTCACGCTGGTAGGTCTTCCACTCCGCGGCCCAGTCGTCGATGACGGTCCAGACCACGGTGCCGAGCAAGAAGACGCTCGAAACCAAGAACCACCGGTTCAGGCTCGGGGTGAAGTAGTGAGTATCGCCGCGGTCCGCCATGATTGCTGGTGGCTAGCAGCCCGTTGAAGAAGTGCTCCGGATGCCAGGGCGATGGCATCCGCTTCGGTGTGGTGCCTGGAAACGCAGGCGAATCCGTAGATTCGGCGAGGC
>JAJFFA010000854.1 GCA_021776885.1 Planctomycetota bacterium | reverse complement strand
GAGCTGGGCGAGCTTGGCGACTCCGCTCACCAGCGCCTGTTCGAGCGCGCGGGCGAGACCCTGCGCGGCTTCGCGCCCGAGACCCTGTGCGGCCTGGCCCTCTCCGGTGCCAACCTGGGCCGCGACGCGGTCGGCCGCGTGCCCGGGATCCTGACTGCGGAGGAGCTCTCGTCCCTCGACCTGCGCGGCTGCGAGCTCGCCGTCCTGTCCGCCTGCGAGACGAACGTAGGCATCCGCCGCGCGGGCCAGGGCATTCAGTCCCTGCAGACGGCCCTGCACGCGGCCGGGGTGCGCACGGCAGTCACCTCGCTGTGGAAGGTGGACGACGCGGCGACGCGACGGCTGATGGAGCTCTTCTACACGGGGCTGTGGCAGGACGGCCTGGGCAAGGCGGAAGCGTTGTGGCGCGCGAAGACCGTGCTGCGCAACGAGGAGCATCCCGTGCGCGACTGGGCGGCGTGGGTGCTGACGGGAGACCCCGATTGACCTTGGTGCAGCCGTGCGCCAGGGCGTGGGGGGCCGGCACGGGTGCCACGATCTTGACCAGGGTGCCTGAACGTTAGGCTACGCAATGGATTCTGATTGGCTTGAACGAATCATGGAGACGGCGCGAGGACTAAGTGATCGCGGGGATCATGAGGCGGCGTTGGAGTACGTGAGGGAGTACCAGGGGGCTGTTGTCGAGGGCGGGGAGGCGGACCTCAGGTTGCGGACGAATGAGGCGTCCTTCCTCACCGAGCTCGATCGGCCGGGGGTAGCGATCTCGATTCTCAAGGGCGTGCTCGGCCACGACCGCACGTTCATTCCCGGGTGGATCGCCATAGGGTTCGCGTATATCGCTGACCGCCGCTATGAAGCCGCTGCGTTCTCGTTCCAGCAGGTGACCGAACTGGGCAATCCTGACCCGAAGACGTTCTTTACCCTCGTGGCGTTTTGCCAGCTGCAATATGACGCGAGTGCTGCGCTGGGCAGCGCTGACCGGGCACTGGAGCACGACCCAGAGTGGGGTGAAGCTCTGAAGGTCAAGGCAGACGCGCTCGCCCGGCTTGGCCATGAAGACTCGGCAGGACGTGGCGATACCTGAGAGCGTAGCCGACCCAGAGGCTGGCGGAGACCTCCTGCCCCCTGGGTTCCGTGCTGCGGACTTTGGCAGGACGGCCTGGGCAAGGCAGAGGCCTTGTGGCGCGCGAAGACCGTGCTGCGCGACGAGGAGCATCCCGTCCGCGACTGGGCGGCGTGGGTGCTGACGGGAGACCCGGACTGAGCGAACGGCCGTCGGCGCGGTGAGGGGTGACGGCCCGAATGGCGCGCCGGGTCGGGGCTGTGACGAGTGCGGGCGCGTGACCAGTACGGCCCCGTGGCCCGTTCAGGGTCGTGACCACTCCGCCTCGACGCGTGCCAGGACGATGCGTCCGTAGTCGTCGGCTTCGAACAGGCACAGGATCTCGCCCGAGGGCAGGGCCGCGAGGCAGGAGTAGGCGCTCGGGCCCGGGTAGAGCACGCGCTCCTTGGCCCAGGTCGCTCCGTCGTCGAGGGACAGGCGCAGGGTCATACGCGCGCGGCGCTCGGTGCTGGCGGGGTTCGAGAAGGCCAGGACTCCGGGACGCACGCGGCGCAGGCTGGCCTGGCAGGTGGGTTCGATCAGGGCCTCGTCGTGGCGCTGGTCGCTCCAGGTTTCGCCGCCGTCCGTGGAGAGGGCCACCTGGCGTGCGTGTTGGCTGCGCTCGTAGTTGCGCATGTTCAGCAAGAGGCGGCCGTCCGCCAGCTCGGCCAGCTCGCACTCGTTGACCTGGTCCCGCGGCGAGGAACCGCCCAGGCGCCAGGTTGCGCCGTGGTCGTCCGAGAGCAGCACGTGGGAGAAGTAGCGGCGGGTCTGGGCCTCGATGTGGTCGCAGGGAACGAGCAGGCGACCCGCGTGGTCGCCGCCCCCGAGCTGGATGCCGGCGCCCGGACCCGTGGCGTACCAGGTCCAGTCGGGGCGCTTGGCGCTGGCCGTGATCTCGCGCGGGGCCGAGAAGCTGCGGCCGTCGTCGTCGCTCGCGAGGTGCCACACCGTGCGCGTGCCCTCCGAGGTTCCGGCGATGATCTCCGCCTCGCGGTCGTGCCCCAGGTTGCGGGTGGCCAGGAGGTGCAGCACCCCCGTCGTGCGGTCGAGGACCAGGCAGGGGTTGCCGGCGGTGTTCGGGCCGTCGTCCCAGAGCGTCGATTCGACGCTCCAGGTCGCTCCGCCGTCGCTCGAGCGGCGCGAGACGAGGTCGATGTCCCCCGCGTCGCCGCGACCCCCGTGGCGCTTCTCGGCCAGGGCCAGGAGGTCGCCGCCCGCCGTCCGGATCAGGGCCGGGATGCGGTAGGTGGGGGAGCCGTCCGGGTCCGAGCGCCAGACCTCGACCAGGTCGGCCGGCCCTTGAACTCGGTCGGCCGGCGCCTGAACCAGAGCGGCCGGCCCCTGAACCGGGGCGGCCAGGGCAGCCAGGGCCATGAGGGGGCAGATCACCGCACCAGCGTAACCGTCCCGCGCTCATGCGCTACCGTGGACACCCCCCCCCAGAAGGAGCTCTCCCATGCGTCGTCTCTCCCTCGTGCTCGCGTTGCTCTGCGGACTCTTCGCCCTCGAACGGCTCGATGCGCGCGTCGTCCCGGCCGAGGAGGCCAAGCTGCAGGATCAGCCTACGACACGCTTCATGGGCCAGAACGTCGCCGTCGATGGCAACGTGGCCGTGGCCATCGGGCACGACGGGCCGACCCTGGACCGGAACATCCTGGTCTACCTGCGCAGCGCAGGGGCCTGGAGTCTGGAGCAGCGCATCACCCTCCCCGCGACCGCAGGGCTCGGGGACGACCTGCCCATCGCGCTCTACGGCAACACCCTGGTCCTCGGAGCGCTGCACGCTGACCCCGGCGGCGTGCTCAACGCCGGCAGCGCCTACGTCTACAAGCGCACCACAGGCCTCTTCGCCCTGGCCCAGACCCTGACTGCTCCGGACGGGGCGGCGCGGGATCAGTTCGGTGCCGCGCTGGCCCTCGAGGACGACGTCCTGGTCGTCACGGCGCGCATCGACGACGACAACGGCGACCGCTCGGGATCGGCCTACGTGTTCCGCCGCACGGGCGGCGGGCCCTTCGGCTTCGTGCAGAAGCTGCTCCCCAGCGACGGCGCCCCGCGCGCCCTCTTCGGCGAGGAGGTCGACGTCCAGGCGGACCGCATCCTGATCTCGAGCGAGCGCAAGGCGTACGTCTTCGAGCCTGCGGGCAACCAGTGGGCCGAGAGCGCGATCCTGGTCCCGCCGCTCAACACCTTCAGCCCCAACGGGACGCGACACATCGACATCTCCGTGGGCCTCTGGGGCTCGACCGCCGTCCTCGGCTGGCCGCGGCAGGTCGGTCCCATGGGCGTGGGCGAGGGCGCGCTCTTCGTGTACGAGCGCGACGCGGGCGGCTGGCAGGCCGGACCCCAGCTGCTCTACAGCAACGCCGTGCCGCGCGACTACGTCGGCTTCGACCTCGGCCTGCAGGGCGGAACCCTGGCGGCGTCGGCGCCGACGGACAACTCCTTCATCGGACCCGGCGGACCCGGCAAGGGGCTGATCTACGCGCGCTGCGGCGCAACCTGGACGGAGCAGGCGGAATACCAGGCCTCGGACGGCTCCCACGGCGACCAGTTCGGCTACGGCTTCGACTTCGACACCGGCACCACGATCTTCGGCGCGGCGCGCCACTCCCTGCCGAACAACAACGACGGTGCCGCCTACGTCTTCCTGCCCGACGACCTGTTCGTGCGCCGCTGCATGGCCAACCCGAACTCGACCCAGCGCGAGGCGCGCCTCTCCGCCAGCGGCTGCAACGTCGTGGCGGCCAATGACTTCAGCCTGCACGCCGCCAACCTGCCCCCCGGAGCCCCGGGCCTGTTCTACTACGGTGAGAGCGCGGTCCAGGTGGTCTTCGGCGACGGCTTCCGCTGCGTGGGCGGCTTGACCCGGCGCCTGCACCCGCCGGGCTTCGCGGACCAGGGGGGGCACCTCGATCGCGAGCTCGACCTCAGCTCATCTGCAGGCGCCGGCATCGTTTCCGGCGCCACGACCCACTTCCAGCTCTGGCACCGCGACACCCAGGCCGGCATGACCGGCTTCAACCTGACCGACTCGATCGAGGTCAGCTGGCAGTAGCGCGCGGTGGCCGGCGGCTCTTTTTGGCCTTTGTCGTGACGCCAAGCCGGCCCCGGACGCAGGCAGGGTGATGACGACGAGGACGATCGAGGACGACTTCCGGCGCTTCCGGACCGAGGGCGACCCCGAGGCCCTGGCCCGGGTGTTCGACGCCAGTGCGCCGGGGCTCTTGCTCCTGGCGCAGCACCTGGTGCGCGACGTGGCGCGGGCGGAGGACCTGGTGCAGAGCGTCTTCCTGGCGGCGATCGAGGGCGCCGAGCGCTTCGAAGAGGGGCGCCGCGTGGTGCCCTGGCTGAACGCGATCCTGGCCCACCGGGCCACGGACCTGGCGCGCCGCGAGGGGCGCCGGGCGACACGCTCGATCGAGCCGGGGGGCGAGGAGCACGCGTCCGGCGACCCCGCCGCGGACCCCGCGCGGGAAGCCCAGGAGAGTGAGCTGGCCGAGCGCACCGCCGCGGCGATCGAGGGCCTGCCGGAGCCGTACCACCAGGTGCTGGTCCTGCGCCTGGTGCACGGCCTCGAGCCGATCGAGATCGCCCACGCCCTGGGCCGCTCGCCCGGCACCGTGCGCATGCAGCTGTCCCGCGGCCTCGAGCGCCTGCGGGCGCGCCTGCCCCAGGAGAGCGCCCTGGCCCTGGCCGTCATCCTCGAGCCCAGCCGTGGGCTCGGTCCCGTGCGCGAAGCGGTGGTCGCCCGCGCCCTCGAAGTCGGACCCCTGCTCGCTGCCGGCTCCGCCGCGGCCACCTCGGTGGCCACGGGCGGTTCCCTGGCGGCGGGCCTTGGAGGACTCCTCGCCATGAAGGTGCAGTTCCTGATCGCGGCGGCCGTGCTCGCCCTCGTCTCACTCTGGTGGTTCTTGCCGGCCGCGGCCCTCGATGGGGGCGGCGACTTGAGCCTGGTTGCGGGGGCGGGAGAGCAGCCCGCCGGCCTTCCGGCCGACCTGGCCCGCCTGCCCGCGGGCGTGGCGCCCGTGTCTGATGCCGAGGGCGAGGGTCGCGCGGGCGCGGCGCCGGTCGAGAGCGAAACGGCCCGCTCGAGCGACTTGATCGTGAGAGTCGTGCGCGGCGTCGACGGCCAGCCGGCGGCCCAGGTCGGCGTGTACCTGCGTCCGGCTGGCTCCGCGGCCCTGGGGATCGAGGGCGTGACCGACGCCGAGGGCGTCGCCCGCTTCCAGCTCGCCGCGGGGGCCTGGCGCATCGACCTCGACCGCGCCCTCGGCGCGACCCGCGACCTGCTGCTGGCGCGGGGCGTCGAGCGCGAGGTCGAGCTGGTCCTGCCCGCGGGGCTACTGGTGCACGGGCAGGTCGTCGACCTGGACGGCCACCCGGTGCCCGGGGCCCTGGTGCAGCGCCTCAATCCCGGCCACCACGACTACCTGCAGACGATCACCCAGGCCGACGGCGCCGGCCGCTTCGTGCTCGAGGACGTCTCGCCGCGGGCCGA
>JAJFFA010000853.1 GCA_021776885.1 Planctomycetota bacterium | reverse complement strand
GTTGGGCATGCCGCCGAAGACGAGCAACGGGCGGCCGACCGCGGCGGCGGCGGCGCGTCCCTGCTCCAGGTCCTCGAGCCAGCGGATCTCGCCCTGCTGCACGGGACGCCAGTGAGCCAGCAACTCGGGCAGGGGCTGGGGCGCGACCTCGATCGGCGAGGGCCCCTCGCGCATGGGGATCGCCGTGAGTTGCAGCGTCGGGAGCGCGGTCTCGCCCGGGGCGAGGGCGCTGTCGAGCTGCGTCTCGTCCGCGCTTCGACGCGAGAGGGCGAAGACGCCCAGGCTGGTCAGGATCAGGGCCGCCGCGGCCCAGCGCAGGGCCGGGGCGCGGCGCGCCAGGAAAGCTCCGCCGGCACGCGCGGGGCTCGCCACGGGCGCTTCCTGCAGGCGCGCCGCGATGTCCTCGAAGCGCAGCCCGCTGTGCGGCACGGCGCCGAAGCCCAGGGCGGTCAGCTCGTGCACGGCGCGGTAGGTCTGCGCGCGCTCCGTCAGCTCCGCGTCCTGCTCCATGTGCGCCTCGAAGCGTGCGCGCTGGGCGGGCTCCAGCTCGCCCCGCGCCCAGGCGCGGATCTCGTCGAAGCAGTGTTCTTGGTCCATCGGTGAAGGCATCGCTGTTCAGGAGGCGGGCAGGTGGACGCGCAGTGGCCCGAGGCGGCGGGCCAGTTCGCGGGTCGCGCGCCAGAGTCGGGTCTCGACGGTCTTGAGCGGAGCGCCCGTGGCCTCCGCGATCTGGACGCAGCTGAGCTCCTCGTAGCGGAAGAGCAGGAAGGTCTCGCGCTGCCCCTCGGGCAGGGCGTCCACCGCCTCGCGCACGCGGGCGGCCAGGAAGTCGAGGGCGTCGCGTCGCTCGTAGTCGCTCTCGGCCGGGTCGTCGCCGATCCCCGCCTCGAGGTCGAAGGCCGGCTGGGGGCGCAGGCGATCCGCGCGCCGCCGACGGGTGCGGTCCTGGGACAGGAACTGGCGCACGGCGGTCTTGCGCAGGAAGCCCTCGGGCGCACCGCGCCCCTCGAAGGAGTCGCGCTTGCGCCAGACGACGAGGAAGGTCTCCTGCAAGAGATCCTCCGCGTCCGAGGCATTGCCGGACAGGCGGTAGAGCATGCGGAACAGACGCTCGCGCTGGTCAGCGAAGAGCGCCTGGAGCTTCGACGGGGTGAGTGAGGCCAAGGCAGCACACGGGGAGCCGTAGCCCCCACGCTGGAGAGCCGGACGTCAGCCCGTGACCCCAGCCTTCAACAAAGCGCTCGGCTTGGCCCCGGGCGGGGCCGCGTTTTCCGCGGACTTACACGCGCGCTCCATGGCCCACGGACGAGCGGGTTACTCCTTCGCCTCGCTCCAGACCGCCAGCTCGTTGCCCGACGGGTCCGCGAAGTGAAAGCGCCGGCCGCCGGGGAAGTCGAAGGGCTCGCGGACGATGCGGCCGCCCGCCTCCCCCACCGCTCGGACGCTGGCCTCGAGGTCGGCCGAGTAGAGCACGACGAGCGGACCGCCCGTGACGACCTCGGTGTCGCTGCGCATCCCGCCGACCTCGCCGCCGCCCTGCTCCGCGGCGCGCTGGATGCCGCAGTAGTCGGGTCCGTAGTCGCTGAAGCTCCAGCCGAAGGCCTGGCCGTAGAAGCGCTTGGCCTCGGCCAGGTCGCGGACGCTGAACTCGATGTAGTCGATCGTGTGGTGGTGGTGGGTCATCTCGGGAGCCGCGGCGCTCGCACAGGCGCCAGCCAGGACGGGGGGCAGGAGGGGGAGCAGGAGCGCGAGGGCCGGGATCGGGCGTCGGGGCTGCATGCACGGACGCTAGCAACCCGCTCCTGACAGCGTGGTGTCAGCAGTGAGCGAAAATGCGAAAATGAGGCGCCGAAAGTCGGTCACGGACTCGGACCCGGGTGCGCACAAGCGACTACGGTCGGCCCGGTCCTGGCGGATAAGGTGCCCCGACATGCTCCATGACCCTGAGGTTCGCTCTCGCAACGGCGCGAGTGGCTGGTTCCGCGTTCTCCGCCTGCTCGTCTTCCTGGCCCTCGGCGCCCCACCCGCAGCGGCCCAGGCCTTCCCCCTGTGCGACTGCGACGGCCCCGACGCCCCCTGCGGCAACGGGCAGCCGACCGCCCTGCCGGGGGGCTGCCTCAACAGCACCGGCGGCAAGGGCGTGCTGCACCACATGGGCGGCTCGCTCAGCGTCGCGAGCGACGACTTCGTACTGGGCACGCACTTCCTGCCGCCCGACGCCGTGACGGTCGTGGCCATGAGCCAGAACGACCTGCGCGTTCCCTTCGGCGACGGGCTGCGCTGCATCGGCGGCGCGGGCGCCGCCGTCTACCGCTTCCCGATCGCGATGACCGACTTCAACGGGCGCCTCGAGCTGGGGCCGGGCATCGCCGCCCTCAGCGCCCAGCGCTTCCCGCCGGCCGGGCACATCGCGGGCGGCCAGACCTGGAACTTCCAGGCGCTCTACCGGGACCCGACCGGCCCCTGCTCGAGAGGCGTCAACCTGACGAATGGCCTTGCCGTCGTCTTCGCCCCCTGAACACCGGAGCATCCCATGCGCCTTCCCATGACCCTCGTGCTGCTCCTCGCCTGTGCCGAGCCGAGCTTCGCCCAGGCGGCCGTACTCTATTGCGACTGCGGCGAAGCGGCCCAGGCGCCCTGCGGCAACGGCGGCGACACGCCGGCCCAGATCGGCGGCTGCTTCAACTCGACGGGCTTCAAGGCGTTCCTCGACTCGACGGCGCCCTCGAGCCCCAGTGTCACGGCGGACGACCTCGTCTTCGAGACCTACAGCGTGCCCTCGAACGTCTTCGGCCTCTACTTCATGAGCCGCGGGGAGGTGCGCATCCCCTTCGGCGACGGCCTGCGCTGCGTCGGCGGCCCCAACCGCCCGGTGTTCCGCTTCGCCCCGGCCTTCTCGGGCACCGGCGGAGTGCTGGTGCACGGTCCGGGGCTGGTGGCCACCTCGCGCGCACGCTTCCCGATCGCCGGCCATATCGATGCCGGCCAGACCTGGCGCTTCCAGGCCTGGTTCCGCGATCCGGGCGGCCCCTGCGGCAGCGGCTTCAACCTGTCGAACGCGGGCGCGGTGACGTTCACGCTCTGACTAGCGCCCGGACGAACACGCGCCTCAATCCGACCCCGCCACGCCAAAGAACATCAGGTGCTGGCGGGGCAGCACGACCTGATCCTCGTCGAGTTCGAAGCCGTTGGCTTCGAACTCCTTCAGGATCTGGCTGCGCGACATCTTGTGGTCGGGCTTGATCGGGACCTCGGGATCCTCGGCCCGGAACTCGAGCACGGCTACCCGCCCCCCGTCCTTCAGCGCACGCCGCATCACGGCCAGCATGGGGACGGGGTGGCTCAGCTCGTGGTAGACGTCGGCCAAGAGGATCAGGTCGCACGAGTCCGCGGGCAGGGCGGCCGTCAGCGCCGAGCCCAGCAGCGGCTGCACGTTGTCGAGCCCGGCCTCGGCCACCCGCGCCGTGAGCAGCGCGAGCATCTCGGGCTGGATGTCGACCCCGAAGACCCGCCCCTCGGCACCGACCCGCCGCGCCAGCTCGAGGGTGTGGTAGCCGTTCCCGCAGCCGAAGTCGGCCACGCTCGAGCCCGCCTCGACGCCGAGCAGGCCGAGCATGCGCGTGCTGTTCTCCTCCGCGTCGCGCTCGGGCCGGGTCAGCCAGCCCGCTGCGCTGGAGTGCATCGTGTGTGCGATCCGGCGCCCGAGGTACTCCCCCAGGGGCGCCGGCCCGTCCGCGGGCCAACGGAACTCCAGCACCACGACCGGCCAGTGGGGACCCTCGAGCAGCCAGCGCCGCCCGGGCTCGAAGCCGTGGTCACGGAAGTCGGTCAGGGTGCGCTCGATCAGGTCGCGGCGCGCCGTGTCCTGCTTCAGCCGATCCGAGGTGACGTACGTGACCAGCACTTCACCAGCGGGCACGAGGGCGCGCTGCAGGGACGTCATGAAGGCCTGCTTGTCCTGCCCACTGCGGCCATCCAGAAGAGTGACGAACTGGTACACGTCGGAGAGCAGCGCCACATCGACGGAGTCCTCCTCGAGCCCCACGTCCGCCTTGCTGCCCTGCACGACGGACACGTTCGTCAGCCCGGCGCTCTCCACGGCGGAGCGCAGCCCCGCGCAGCCGGACGCGCTGATCTCTGTGGCGATCAGCCTCCCGCGCGAACCCACCGCCTGGGCCAGTCCGCCCAGGTGGCGACCGCGCCCCGCGCCGATGTCGGCCACGCTGAGGGAGTCCACCTGACCGATGGCCTGGACGGGCAGGGCGTGGACGTCCTGCGCCGCCGCCCCCGCGAGCTGGCTCACGATCCAGTCCGCACCGAGCTCGCGCGGCTCGAAGGCCGAGCGCCCCTCGAAGGGGAGCGGAATGGCCCCGCGCGCCGCCGCAGCGTCGGCTTCCTGCGCGCGCGCGGCGCCGGAC
>JAJFFA010000852.1 GCA_021776885.1 Planctomycetota bacterium | reverse complement strand
CAGCGCGGCCGCGATGCTCGCCGCACTCAGACCCGCCTCCGCGGGCAGCCCGAAGAGCGCGATCAAGACAGCCGCGAAGACGAACACCTGCAGCACCTCGACGGCGATCGCGCCCACGTGCTGGGCGTACTTGAAGCTCGGGTAGTGGGCGGGGTAGAGCAGGTAGCGACTGAGCGACCCGTCGTAGATCTCACTGGCGATGCCCATCTGCAAGTCCGCGCCGCGCACCACGCGGCCGATCAGGTTCACGCTGATCAGGTAGACCATCAGGGTCGCGAAGGAGTAGCCGCCCAGGGTCTCGGCGCCGGTGGTCTCGAAGATCGCTCGCCACAGGAACCAGTGGATCAGGACCGAGGCCACGAGGTTGGCCACGGCCGTGATCCAGAAGTCAGCGCGGTAGCTCATCAGCTTGCGCGCCTCGAGGCTCGCCACCTGCACGAAGAGGCGGGGCTTCATGCGCCTGGGGCGGGGGCGGTCATCAGGTTCTCGATGATCTCACCGATGGGCGCCTCCTCGATCGTGATGTCGGCCACGTCGTAGTGGTGCAGCAGCGCCTGCGCCGCGTCCGCGACGCCGCGCCGCGGCGCACGCAGCTTGATCTCCAGCGCACTCTGAGCGACCACCTCCCCACAGCGCGCGAGCGCCTCGTCGGCCCGCGGCGGAGCAGCCCCGGGCTTGAGGTGCGCCGTCACCAGCTTGTGCGTCGCGTGCTGCTCGACCACGCGGCGCAGCGAGCCGTCGTACACGAGTTCGCCCTCGCGCAGGATGATGATGCGCTCGCACAGGCGCTCGATGTCCTCCATGTAGTGGCTGGTCAGGAGCATCGCGGGCGCGTGCTCGCGGCGGTAATCGAGCACGAAGTCGCGCACCGCCTTCTGCGCCGTCAGGTCGAGTCCGATGGTCGGCTCGTCGAGGTACACGACCCGCGGCGAGTGCAGCAACGCGGCCACCAGCTCCATCTTCATGCGCTCGCCGAGGGACAGCCGGCGCACCTGCACGCCGAGCTCGTCCTCGATCCCCAGCATCTCGGTCAAGGTCCGCAGACTCTCCCGATAGCGCGCCTCCGGAATCTGATAGATCTCGCGCAAGAGCAGGAAGCAGTCGGCGGCGGGCAGGTCCCACCACAGCTGCGCCTTCTGTCCCATGATCAGGGCGATCTGGCGCCGCAGGTCGTTCGAACGCTCCCAGGGCGTGTGCCCCAGGACCCGCGCCGTTCCCGAAGTCGGGTGGATGATCCCGGCCAGCATCTTGACCAGCGTCGTCTTGCCCGCGCCGTTGGCGCCGATCAAGCCGACGATCTCGCCCTCCCCGACCGAGAACGTCGCGCCCTTGACGGCATGCTTGGCGCTCTTCTCGCGCCGAAAGAGCGAGCGCACCGAGGCCGCGAGGCCCGCTTCCTTCCGGTGCACCCAGAAGGTCTTCGCCAGTGAGTCCACTTCGATCATGGGCGCGGCATTCTACGGGCAACGCACCCCTCGATCCGCGCAGCTCGAGGGCGCCTAGGTCGCTACCCAGGCGGAGGTTAGAGCGCAGGCCCCGGCGCTCGCCGCATTTCGCGCGTGATGACCGGCCGCGCTCGTGGATGGGGAGGTTGACCCTCGACCCCTCGGAGCGACGACATGATCCACCGAACCCGCGCCTCGTCCATCAGCGCCCTCCTGGCCCTCGCCGGGGCCGCCTCGGCCCAGGAGCAGGTCTACCTCCTGGGAGCCGAGGCCAGTCAGAACGACGACTTCGGCCGAGCCGTGGCCGACGCCGGGGACGTCGACCTGGACGGCGTGCCCGACGTCGTCGTCGGCGCCCCGTTCGACGGCGCCGCCGGGGTCAGCTCCGGCAGTATCTTCGTCTACTCGGGGCGCAGCGGGGCGCTCCTGTGGAGCTTCGCCGGCGAGTTTCCGGGCGACCTCTTCGGCTGGTCCGTCGACGGCGTCGGTGACCTGAACGGAGACGGGCGCAGCGAGATCTTCGTCGGCGCCCCCCTGTGGGACAACAACGGCATCTGGGACGGGGGGAGCGGCGCGGCTTATGTCGTGTCGGGCACGGGCACCGGCACCGTGGCCGAGTTCCGCATCAACCAGCTCAACGCTCGTCTCGGTCAGGCCGTCCGGGGCCTGGGGGACATCAGCGGCGACGGAGTCGGCGACCTGGCCTTCAGCATCCCCTACCGCGACTGGAACGGCTTCACCGAGAACGGCTACGTCGCGTATTACTCGGGAGCGGACATCAGCCTGCTCTTCTCGAGCTCCGGGGTGGAGGACGGCGCACTCTTCGGCTACTCCCTCGACGTGGTGCGCGCCACCGGCTCCCAGGCCACGAGCCGCCTGATCGTGGGTGCACCCGGGGTCGACGGCGGGGGCTCGAATCGCGGCCGCGCGCGGCTGATGGACGGCTTCGGCAACACGATCAGCGTGTTCACCGGCTCGACGAACGACGAGTGGCTCGGCGCCAGCGTCGCGGGCCTGGGCGATATCAACGCCGACGGCTCGGAGGACTACGCCATCGCGGCACCGTACGTCGACCTGCTCGGCATCGGCGCGGACGCGGGCCTGGTGCGCGTGTTCTCGGGTGCGTCGACGTCGCAGCTGTTCACCATCTCGGGCAGCAGCCCCGGCGCCAACATGGGCCAGTCCCTGTCGGGGGTCGGCGACTTCAACGGCGACGGACGGAACGACATCCTGGCGGGTGCGCCGAACGACGATTCGGGCACGAGCGACGGGGGCGAAGCGCGTCTCGTCTCGGGCACCGGCGCCACCCTGCACTCCTGGACCGGCGGTGTGAACGACCACATGGGGCGCGCGGTCAGCGGCGCCGGCGACCTCAACGGCGACGGCCGCGCCGACATCGTAGTGGGGGCCAACGACGCCCCGTTCGGGGCCGGCGAGGCCTACGTGCGCATGGGCGGCGCACCCGTGCCGCAGAGCTACTGCACGGCCAAGCTCAACAGCCAGGGCTGCTCGCCGCAGACCGTCGCCAGCGGGGTCGCGAGCCTCTCGATCGCGGACGGCTTCGAGGTCAGGGCGACGAATGTCCTGAACCAGAAGTTCGGGCTCCTGTTCTGGGGCCCCGGCGCAGCCAGCTTCCCCTTCCAGGGCGGGACCATGTGCGTCCAGGCGCCCCGCCAGCGCACGCCGGTGCAGTCGTCGGGGGGCAACCCGGGGGCGACGGACTGCTCCGGAAGCTTCCGCTTCGAGTTCTCCCACGCCTACATGAGCGCCCACGGCATGCAACCCGGCGACCGCATCCACGCCCAGTTCTGGTCCCGGGACCCCGGCGCGTCCTTCGGCATCGGCCTGACCGACGCCGTCGTCTTCGAGGTCGTGCCGTAGGAAGCGGCCCCCGCCCTACCCGTCCAGGCCTGCCTGCGCCTGCCCGTGGCCGGCGCTGGGGAGCAGGGCGTGCTCGAAGACTCGTTGTCTCCGGCGAGCTGCCCGTAGTGCAACCCGCGCTCGTCGAGCTTGAATCCGTCAACCTGCACGGACTCCGCGAGGATGCTCCGCCAGTCCTGCTGAGTTCTGGCCAGACCCCACCTGAATAGACCAACCGAGCAGAGCGCCGCGGCGCCCGCCACCCACCACAGGATGCTGGACTCATAGCCGATTGCCAGAACGCCGCAGAGGACCGCCAGCGCCAGCGCCCCGAGGGCGAGCTCCTTCGCCAGATCACCGGGCTCCTCGATCCCGACCATCGGAATGAGCAGCCACCCATGATCGATGGCGCTTCGCTCATCCTTGGTTGCTAGGCGGCGCATTCGAGTCCCTCCACGCCCCATCTGACCCCTGGCGGCGTGATCGAACAAGCGCAAAGAGGAGCGCTCCCGTGTCCGTCCAACGAAGTCGGTGCACCTCGTTCAGGAAGGTGCGGCTCCCCGCCACGCCCCCCTCGGCGTGTCGACAGGCAGAACTCGAAGCCGGTCCTCGGCGGCGCGCCGAGCCGACGAGCTGCGCGTCGACGGGGCGGAGCGATCCCCGTTAGCTCCGCCCCTCGGTCTCGAGGCGCGAGCGCAGGAAGGCTCGCGCCGTGCGCCACTCGTTGCGGATCGTGCGCTCGGAGAGCTTCAATGCGCGCGCGACCTCCTGCACCTCGAGGCCGGCGAGGAAGCGCAGCTCGACGACCTGGGCCTGGCGCTCCGAGAACTCGGCCAGCTCGGTCAGGGCCTCGTCGAGGTCGACCAGGTCGAGCTCGCTGGCGCACTCCGAGAGGGGCATGTCCGCGATGCTGACGCGCTGCCAGTCGCCGCCGCGCTTCTTCGCGCGCTGGGCGCGGGCGTGGTCGACCAGGATCTGGCGCATGGCCTTCGCGGCGGCGACGTAGAAGTGGGTGCGGCCGTTCCAGTCGCCGGCGTGCTGGACC
>JAJFFA010000851.1 GCA_021776885.1 Planctomycetota bacterium | reverse complement strand
CGCCATCGACGACGAGAACACACGGGCCGTGGTCCTGATCTCGCCGGGCGAGGAGAACTACGGCTTCAACCTGCGGGCCGGCATCGCCGACCTGGAGGGTCTGCCCACGCTGGTCGTCACCGGGACCAAGCAGCGCGGCATCGCCGAGGCGATGCAGACAGCGGGCCACGACTCGAACGGGGGCAGCCCCTTTGTCGAGATCGTCGCCATCCGTGCCGAGGACCTCCTCGACGAGTCGCGCACCAAGTCCGAGAGCTACAGCTGGCTCCGGGACAAGGTGATGCCGAAGAAGCGCTGAGCGCCCTTCGCTCGCGCGCCCAAGGGTGAAGCCGCCGGCCCCCGCGGCTCCTCCACCGGCTGCCCGGCCGCGGCCCGCTCGCGCCTGACCGCCCTTGCCCCTCGCCCACCGGCCCCGCGGGGGTACACTCGTATCGTCCCTCCCGTGCTCCCGGACTCCCCCTGTAGCGCCGGACCGAGATCCGCCGATGAGACCGTCCATGCTCCGTGCCCACGACCTCTTGAAGCTCTCCGCACCGCTCCTGGCCACGGGCCTCTTCGCCGCGTGCTCCCAGGCCCCCGCCGCCAGCGTCGATGCCGAAGCGGCCCCTGCGACCTCGGCCGCGCCGAGTGCGCCGTCGTCCAAGGGCGCCCTCGAGTTCGAGCGCATCGAACACGACTTCGGCCAGGTCTCCGACCTCGAGGAGCTCGAGACCACCTTCGCCTTCACCAACACGGGCGACAGCGAGGCGCATATCCAGGGCGTCAAGGCCAGCTGCGGCTGCACCACCCCCAGCCTCGAGAAGGATCGCTTCGCACCGGGCGAGGGGGACAGCCTCGCCGTGCACTGGAAGCCCAAGGGCCACGGCGTCCAGACCCAGACGGTGACCGTGCGCTCGGCCGAGCTCGCCGGCGGCTTCGCCCAGCTCACCATCCGCGGTGAGGTGGTGCCCTTCGTGCGCGCCACGCCGGCCCAGGTGCAGTTCGAGAACGTGCGCATGCACGAGCCGCACCGCGCCAGCACCACCCTCACCTGCCTCGACCCGAAGTGGAGCATCGAGCAGGTCAAGAGCAGCAGCGGCTCCTTCGAGGCCGCCCTGGTCGAGGAGCGTCCCGGCGGCGAGAAAGTCGTCGAGGTGATGCTGCTCGACTCGGCCCGCTGGGGTCCGAACTTCGGCCGCATCTCCGTCACCGCCGTCGGACGCCTCGACCCCCAGGACCCGAACTCGGAGACCGTACGCAAGGTGCAGGACATCTCCGTGCACGCCTTCGTCTACGCCGAGGTGGTTGCGGACAAGTCGATCGTCTCCATCGGCAAGATCGCGCCGGGCGCGCCGATCCGTGGTGAGCTGGTCCTGTCACGCCCCTCGGGCGAGCCCTTCGAGGTGCTCCAGGCCGTGGTCGAAGGATCCCAGCCCCCGGGCATCGAGATCGAGATCGAGCCCCTGCTGCAGGCCGGCAAGCACAGCAAGCGCCTGGTGCTGAAGGGCGAGACCGGCTCCTACCAGGGCTACATCAAGGGCCATGTGGTCTTCACGACCGACATCCCCGGCGAAGAGACTCGCCGCATCCAGATCGCGGGTAACGTCAGCAGCTCGTGAGCGGAGAAGCGCACGTCCGCGACCTGACGCTGGCGGACACGGACGCCTACGTGAGCCTGCGGCGCGAGATGCTCGAGGACACCCCCTGGTCCTTCCTGGCGGCACCCGACGACGACCTCGTCCTGCTGCACCCCGAGCGCTTCGCGGAGCGCGTCGGAACGGGCGCAGGCGAGCCGCCCTGCATCCTGGGCGTCGACGACCCCGGACCCGGCGCGGGCCTCGTCGCCGTGGCCGGTGTCTACCGCCAGACCCGAACCAAGGTCCAGCACCGCGCGGGCATCTGGGGGGTCTACACCACTCCGCGCGCGCGCCGCGCGGGCCTCGCGCGGCGGGTCGTCCAGGCCGCGATCGAGCGCGCCCGCTCCTGGCCTGGCGTCGAGTGGGTCGCCCTGTCGGTCTCGGGCGACGCCCCGGGGGCCATCGCCCTGTACGAGTCCCTGGGCTTCGAGCGCTGGGGCCTGGAGCCCGAGGCCATGCAGGTCGACGGAGTGCGGCGCGATGAGTTGCACATGGCCCTGCGGCTCTGACCCGACCTCCCGTACCCATGAAACGTCCGCAAGGGCCAGCCTGACCCCCGCGGCGCGTGAGCCCCGAATCCCTATCCTGCGCCTCCATGACCGACCTGCCGCGCACCCCATCGGGCCACTTCGACCTGCCGCTCGCCCTCGAGCGCATCCGCGCCGCCGCCGCCCAGCTCGCCGGCTACGTGCGTGAGACCCCGACGGTCTACTCCCACACCTTCAGCGAGAGCGCGGGCTGCGACGTCTACCTCAAGCTCGAGAACCTGCAGCGCACCGGCTCGTTCAAGCTGCGCGGCGCCCTGCACATGCTGATGCAGCTGCCCGAGGAGCAGCGACGGCGCGGACTGATCGCGGCCTCCGCCGGCAACCACGCCCAGGGGGTCGCCCTCGCCGCCCAGCTGCTCTCGGCCCAGGCGACCGTGGTCATGCCCGAGCGCACCGCCCTGGTCAAGATCCGCCGCACGGAGGACTACGGAGCACGGGTCGTGCTGCACGGACAGAGCTGGGACGAGGCCCAGGCCCACGCCCTCGCCCTGGCCGCAACCCACGGCTGGACTCCCGTACACCCCTTCGACGACCCGCACGTGATCGTCGGGCAGGGCACCGTCGCCCTCGAGGTGCTGGAGCAGGTACCCGAGGTCGGGACGATCGTCGTGCCGGTGGGCGGAGGCGGGCTGATCGCCGGAGTCGCCCTGGCCGTCAAGGCCCTGCGCCCGGAAGTGCGCGTCGTGGGCGTCCAGGCCTCCGGTGCCGCGGCCATGGTCGCGTCCCTGGCCGCGGGCGAACGCGTCTCGATCGAGCACCCCACGACCCTGGCCGAGGGTATCCGCGTCGGCTCCACCGGCGAGCACACCTTCGACGTGGTGCGCGCCCTGGTCGACGAAGTGGTCCAGGTCGAGGAGAGCGAGCTGGTCGAGGCCATCGTGCAGACCCTGTCGAAGAGCAAGGTCGTGCCCGAGGGCGCCGGGGTAGCCTCGATCGCGGCCCTGGTGGCGGGACGCGTCGAGGCCAGGGGCCACCTGTGCGCCGTCGTCTCCGGGGGCAACATCGACCTGAACCAGCTCGGACGCCTGATCGAGAGCGGGCTGGCCGAGCAGGGCTTCACGCACCTCGTGCGCCTGCGCATGGTCGACATCTCCGGTCAGCTGCAGGCGGTCTTGACCGTGGTCGCAGAAGCGGGCTGCAACATCCTCGACGTGCGCCACCACCGCGGGGGTTGGCGCGTGCCCATCGGCTTCGTGGACGTCGACATCCAGATAGAGACGCGCCGCGCGGGTCAGGGGCCGGAGGTCGAGGCGCTGCTCCTCGAGCGTGGCTTCAGGGCGCGGGCCTAGCGCGCTAGACGATCGCCTCGGAGAGCTCGACCAGGCCGCCAGGAGGCGCCCTGTCGTTCGCGGGCCGATCCGGGATGGGCCGAGTTTCTGCGTCGTGCGCCTGGAACAAGCGCTCAGCTCCTATTCCAGGTCCAGGACCTTGCGAGATATCCACAACGCCGGCACGCTCGTAATCAGTCTCTTCTGGCTTTCGTTTGGCTCTCCTCCTCCTCCCCACGCGAAACGGTCGAATTCGGCCGCCTGCTTCCCATGAGACTGTCACTGCCCTCGGGCTCAATTTGCATCCTCGTCGCCTGCTGTACTGCTTCGCTGGCCGGCGCCCAAACCATTAACATCGACGCGAACCCCCTGGGCCTGCCCGTGCCGTCCAGCGCCTACGGCGCTGCGGTCAACGAGGCTGGCGTCTGGAACGAGTTCAACCCCTTCGACGGCGACAACCCGCAGCTGCTCGTGGACACGGACGGCCAGCCCACCGGAGCCGACGTCGGCTACAACGGCGTCGGAGGCATGAACGGGTTCGACCATCCGGGTACCCGTGGCTCCGACGGGGCGCTGCTCGACGACTCGACCCTCTTCCAGGGCTCCGTCAACATCGGCTTCTCCGGACTCGCGAACGGCAACTACACCCTGATCACCTACGCCTGGAACGCGGCTGACGACACGACCTTGACCGTCATCTCGGTGGCCTCGTCGCTCGACGCGCCGCAGCCGGTCGGCGGTACGTGGAGCGGCATGCACGAGGCAGGCGTGACCTACGCGCTGCACCGCGTGACGGTCACGGACGGAACGCTCAACGTCGTCGGCAACGGATCGCCGACCGGGTACCTCAACGGCTTCCAGCTCTTCCCGGACTGCGACGGCAACGGCGTGCCGGACGACCAGGACCTGGCTTCCGGAAACGCCCCGGACTGCAACATGAACGGCGTTCCGGACGTCTGTGACATCGCCGACGGAAGCAGCCCCGACGCCAACGGCAACGGGGTTCCGGACGAGTGCGACGGACTGGGCGACGACTGCAACGGCAACGGCGTCTCCGACTCGGACGACATCGCGAACGGAACCAG
>JAJFFA010000086.1 GCA_021776885.1 Planctomycetota bacterium | reverse complement strand
CAGCCCCTCGAACTCGAGGGCCAGGAGGCCGAACTTGGGGCCGTCCTTGGCCTGCGTGTTGTCGATGAAGTCACGCCACTTCTTCTCGTACTCGAGCTGCAGCTTGGCGCGCTGACGCTTCTGGGACGGCGACAGGAGCGAGAAGTACTTCTCGATCTCGTCGACGAAGGGCGTCTTCTGCGTCGCCTTCCAGGCCTTGCGCAGGGCGTCGAGCCGCTCGTAGAGCTCCTCGTTGGGGTTCTTCGAGATGCCCTCGGCGGTGTCCATGATCCAGGCCACGGCCTCGTCGTTGTAGCGACTGATGAGGCGACCCATCTCGTCGACGGCGTTGATCTTCTGGGCGCTCTGGAACTTGGAGCGGAACTCACTGTTCTTCAGCTCCTGGGCTTGGCCCAGGGGCGCGGCGAGGAACAGGGACAGGAGGACGAGGGCGGCGCGTAGGAACATGGCTCTGACCATTGGAGGCCTCAAGATCGGGGCCCGGGGGCTCGCGGGGGTAACCGCCGAGTCTAGCGGTCCTCCCTCGGGCAGGCGAGAAGCCTGCTCCGGAGCTCCCATGGGCCAGCACTCGCCCCGGGGCAAGGGGCCTGGGGAGGCGTCCCTGGTCGCTAGCGCTTGGACGAGGCGCGCTTGAGGAACTCCCGTTCCTTGCGCGACAAGGCGCCCAGGCCTTCCTTGTGGATCTTGGCCAGGAGGGCGTCCATGCGCTGCTCGTCGCTCACCCGGCGCTCCTCGGCGGCGATGGCCTGGCGCGCCTGCAGCTTGGCCACCGGGTCGCGCCAGACGAAGCCGCGGCGCACCGCCAAGAAGCCGTAGGCCGCCCCGGCGAGGTGCACCGTGTACGCGGTCCCGCTCGTCGTTCCGTCCGCGGCCTGCAGCAACAGATGGATCGCGTCCAGGACCACGAGCCCGCCGGCCAGGTACTTCAGCGGGATCGGGAACATGATCATGATCACCATCCCGTTGGGCCGGAAGACCGCCGCCGCGACGATCATCGCCAGCACGCCCCCCGAGGCCCCGACGACGGGGGCCACGCTGCCGCTGAACAGGGCCGCCACCAGGAACACGACCCCCCCCACCGCCACGGCGGCGAGGAAGTGCACGAGGAAGCGCCGGCCACCGATCGTGCTCTCGACCATCGTCCCGAAGAAGTACAGCCCGAGCATGTTGAAGAGCACATGCATCGGCTCGATGTCGTGCAGGAAGCCGTAGGTCACGACCTGCCACACGGGCTCGAGGGGAAACCAGTCGCGCCAGATGGAGGGCGACATGCCGAAGCCGCGCACCAGCAGGTCGCGCAGGCTGCGGCCCGTCGATCCGTCGATGGTGATCAGGTAGCCCTCCCGCATCAGCGCGTAGACCGCGAAGTTCGCGATCATCAGGCGCTTCACCATCGGCGTGACGCTGGGCAACGCGAAGCGCGGCGTCGCGTAGCCCGGACCCTCTTGCCACCCACTCCCCATCGCCTACCCGTCGACCCCTTGGGGGGCCGGGCTGAAGACCAGGGCCGGATCGATCCCCGAGGACGCCACGGCAGCCCTCAGGGTGTTCGCGAGCAGCATGGCGATGGTCATCGGACCGATTCCACCCGGCACGGGGGTGATGGCCGCAGCGCGCTCGCTCGCGGCCGCGAAGTCCACGTCCCCGACCAGCTTGCCGTCCTCTCCGCGGTTGATGCCCACGTCCAGGACCACGGCCCCCGGACGCACCCAGTCCCCCTGGACCAGGCGTGCGCGCCCGACCGCCGCCACCAGTACGTCGGCCTCGCGGCAGCGTGCGGGCAGGTCGCGAGTACGGCTGTGGCACACGGTCACGGTCGCATTGCGCGCCAGAGCCAGCTGGGCCAGGGGCTTCCCGACCAGCATCGAGCGCCCGACGATCACCATGTGCTGGCCGGACAGGTCGATGCCGTGGCGATCGAGGAGCTCGATGCAGCCCGCGGGGGTGCAGGGCTCGAGGCCGTCGCGGCCCAGGACCAGGGCCGCCACGTTGGTCGGGGTCAGGCCGTCGACGTCCTTCTCGGGCGGCAGGATCGAATCGATCACCGGACGCGCATCGAGCTGAGCGGGAAGCGGCAGCTGCACCAGGATCCCGTGCACGCCAGCGTCGAGGGCCAGCTCGCGCACCACCTCCTCGAGCCGCGCCTGGGTCGTGTCCTGCGGGAGCATGACCGAGCGCACGTCGAAGCCCGCCTGCTCCGCGGCGCGGTCCTTGTTGCGCACGTACACGCGGCTGGCCGGGTCCTCCCCCGCCAGCACTACGGCCAGGCCGGGCCGCGGCCCGCCCGCGGCCAGCAGCCGCTCGACCCCACGGGCCACGTCCTCGCGCACCGCGAGCGCCGTCGCCTTGCCGTCCAAGAGTCTCGCCTGGGTCGTCTCGCTCATCCTCACCACCGCCGTTCGAGCACGAAGTCCGAGAAGGCCTCGAGCGCCGCCCGGGCCGCCGAGGAAGGATAGGGGGCCAGACGTGCCCGCGCGCTCAGCGCCAGCTCCTTGGCGCGCGCCATCGAGTGGGCGATCCCGGGCGCCAGGTCGCACACCTCGCGCAGGCGCGCCACGCGCGACTCGATCCCGGGCTGGGTGTACGCATCGCGGATCGCCGCGCGCGTGGCCTCGTCGGCGCGCTCGTAGGTGAACAGCACGGGCAGGGTCACCTTGCCGTCCTCGACGTCGTTGCCGACGCTCTTGCCCACGACCTCCGCGTCGCCCTCGAGGTCGAGGCAGTCGTCGATGATCTGGAAAGCCAGGCCGTTCTCCTGACCGAAGCGCGCCAGCTCGGACTCCCCGCACTCGCGCCCGGCCGGGTAGCACTCCCCCAGCTCGCAGGCCGCCGCGTAGAGGGCGCCGGTCTTGGCCGAGGCGATGGCCTCGTAGCGCGCCTGACCCATCTCGAAGTCGTAGCGTCGCGCCGCCTGGTCGATCTCTCCGGCGCAGATGACCTGGGTCGTGCGCGCCAGCACGCGGCTGGCCAGGCGCGAGGAGAGGGTGGTCGAAAGGGCGAAGGCGCGCGCATACAGGAAGTCGCCCAGAAGCACCGCGACCTGGTTGTCCCAGCGCTGGTTCACGCAAGCCACGCGCCGCCGCACCTCCGCCCCGTCGAGCACGTCGTCGTGCACCAGGGTCGCCAGGTGGATCAGCTCGACGATCGCCGCCAGGTCCGCGTGCTCGTCGGTCGTGCGCCCGGCGGCCTCGCCCGCGAGCAGGACCAGGGCCCCGCGCAGCTGCTTGCCGCGGAAGCGCGCGATGTGATCGGTCATGTCCGAGACCGCTGCGGACTCGGAGCTCAGTTCCCGCGCCAGGGTGGAACGCATGCCCTCCATGTCCCCGGCCACGGGGGCCAGGAGCTCGGCCAGTCGTTGTTCCTTGGGGCTCACGCCTGGGCCTCGCGCAGGTCTTCGGGGGTGTTGACGTTCAAGGGTTGGTCGCCTTCCACGCTCGCGGTACGCAGCGCGCTCCAGAACGAGACCACGCGCCGCTCGCCCGCCGCAAGGGCGGCCCGTGCGGGGGCCAGGCAGGTCGTACGGTAGACACCGACGAGGGGCTCGGTGCCCCCCGGGTGGGTCAGGACGCACAGCCCCGCGTCGGCGGCCTGGGCTTCTGCGAGCAGCTGGTCGTAGAGCCCAGCGGGCAGCGCGGCGACGTCGACGGCCAGGACCGCCAACCACTCCGCGCCGCAGCGCTCGGCTTCCGCGAGACCGGCCACGAGCCCCGCCAGGGGGCCCGCATCGGGCACCTCGTCGAGGACGCAGCGGCGTCCCAGTTCGGCGTAGCGCGGGGTGGCGCCACAGGCCAGGGCGCAGTCCTGCGCCACGGCATCGAGGATCGCCAGGGCGCGCGCGATCAGCGGCGTACCGCGCCACTCGATCCGTGCCTTGTCCCGCCCCATGCGCCGGCTCGCGCCTCCACACAGAACGAGCCCGAGGACTGCCTCGCGGGCCACCATGATCAGCGACCTCAGTCGGCCGTCTTCTGCGCGTCCCCGCTGGGCGTGGACGAGGCTGTGGGCGAAGCGGAGGCGGGCGGCAGCTCGCCGGCCTTCTCCTCGGCGCCATCCGAGAGCCCCTTC
>JAJFFA010000850.1 GCA_021776885.1 Planctomycetota bacterium | reverse complement strand
AGGAACCAGCGTGGGGTGCCGTCCGCCTCGTCCCCCGCGTCGTGCACCTCCTCTTCGGCCTCGAAGCGGTGGGTCGGGAACTCCGCGCGCAGGCGCTCCACCAAGAGGCGCTCCGAGGCCACGTCGGCCTCGGTCACCAGGTCGCGGGCCGAGCTCTTGCGCTCGAGCCGCGCCGGGTCGAGGCGACCGAGGTGCGACAGGAGCACCTCGCCCGCAGCGCGTGCCGCCTCGAGGGCGACCGTGAGCGCACGGGCGCGCACGCGATCCGACAGCTCGGGGGTCATTCCGACGCGACGAGCACGGCGCAGATATCGTCCTGCATCGGCTTCCAGCAGCTCGTGTTCAACCCGGAAGTGGGCGGATAGGCCACCAGAATGGAGAACACGAGGCGCCGTCCGGAGAGGGTCTCGACGAAGCCGGAGAGCCCACTGGTCCCGGAGATGAAGCCCGTCTTGGCGCGCACCCGGCCGCGGGCGACCGAGTCGCGCATGCGCTTCTCCAGGGTGCCGCGCTCCCCGGCCACCGCCAGGGCGCCTTCGTAGGCCGCAGCCACATCCGGATCGCCACTGCCCACGGCCAGCAGCAGGCTGGTCAGCTGACGCGCGCTGACGCGGTCGGCGCGCGAGAGCCCGGAGCCGTCCACTTGCACCAGCCCGTCGGGGGACACGCCCAGGCGCTCGAGGGCCGTCGCCGTCGCGCGCCGCCCCCCCTCGCGCGTGCCGGCCCGGGCGACGGCATGCCCCACGGCCAGGAACAGCTGATCGGAGACGGAGTTGTTCGAGTCGGCCAGGATGGGCTCGAGGGTCTCGGCCAGGGGTGAGACCATGCGCGCCACCTCACGCGCCGCGCTGACCTCGGGATCGCGCTCGCGCCGGAAGCCGCCCTCGATCTCGATGCCGCGCGCCGCCAGGCCGCCGAGCACGGCGTGGCCGAAGAGCTCGACCGGGTCCGTGTGGGCGAAGCGCGCGGACCAGGTGTGCACATCGAGGGGGATCTCGCCGCGCACCGTGACGTTGCCCGAGGAGACCCCCACGGCGATGTCCAGTCGGTGCCCGCGGCCGACGCTGCGCACCTCGCCGCGGCGCGTCAGCCCGTGGAACTGAGGACGCACCAGGACCTCGGCCCGCGCACCGCTGGAGCTCCCCGGCCGCACGCTCGCGGTCAGGCAACCCGCGTTGGCGCTGAAGCCGCCGGCCAGGGCGCAGTATTCCTTCCAGTACTCGGACGCCGAGGGCCACTCCGGCCCGGGTCCGGGGACCAGGAACGTGCTCTCGTCGAGGATCAGGGCGCCGCGAACGGACTCGATCCCGTTGCGCCGCAAGTCCGCGGCGAGGGGCTCGAGCCAGCGCGCCAGCCCGCCGTCCCCCGCCGGATCATGGAACGGGTCGCCGACGGCGCGGGCGATCAGGTCGCCCTGGAGCACTCCTGCAGCGACCGCGCCGCGGGCCAGGATCGGTGTCTCGAAGGTGGCGTCGGCCCCCAGCAGGACGAGGGCCGCCGCACTGGTCACCAGCTTCATGTTCGACGCCGGCCGCAGGCTCATGTCGGACTGGATCGAGATGCGTTCGTAGCCGCCTTCCGCCGCGTCGACGACGTGCACGGCGACGACGACGTTGCGCGCGTTGACCTTCTCGCCCGTGGCACGCGAGGCGCGCCGCACGGCGTTGGCGATGGCCGTCTCGACCCGGCGCGTGAGCGGGATGTCGAGGCCGCTCGGTCGATGGACGGCGCCCGAGACTCCGATGGCGTCCAGGCCGCCCCCGGCGGTGTCCGCGCGCTCGAGGTCGAGGCTGGCGCCCTCGGCCCTGGACCCGGCGGCGGAGGTCGCGGCGGGCAGGGCCTCGGCCTCGGACACGGTCGACGAGCGCGGCGGCTCCGGGGACTCCCCTCCGAGCAGCAGGCGGAAGAGCACCACGACCAGGATCGCGTCGGCGATCAGGATCGCGAGGGTGCGCGCCCGGCCTTCGCGCAGGCGTTGCAGCCAGCGGGGTCGCGGGGAAGGGGTCGTGGGATCCATGGAGGGCTGGGTGGCGGGCGTGGAGAGCCCAAACCAGAAGAGTGCATGCCAGGGGGCGCGAGTCAAGGGCCCGGGGGCGTGAGCGGCCCCCGCGCGGCCCCCGCGCGGCCCCTTCGCGCGCCCCCCCGCGCGCCCGGAGGGCCGCTCAGCCCGGCCCTCCGCGCAGCCGGTGGACACTGCCGTCCCGGGCGCCCTCGATCGGCCCGCCGAAGAGGCGCGCGGCCCCTGCGAGGGCGTCCTGTGGCTCGAGGCCCGGGTAGAAGTGCACCAGGACCAGGCGCGCCGCGCGGGCCTCCCGGGCCAGCCGCGCGGCCGAACTCGGGGTCAGGTGCTTGGGCAGCGGGGCATGGTCGGGGGCCGAGCACTCGACCACGAAGAGGTCGGTCTCGCGCGCCAGATCCGACAGGGCCGGCACCTCTGTCGCGTCGCCACTGTAGGTGACCGAGGTCCCGTCCAGGAGGTCGGCGCGCCAGGCCAGGGCGCCCTGGGTGTGGCCGGTGTCCGCGCAGGACAGCCGGAAGGGCGCGCGCGCCAGGTCCGGGGCAGCGCCCGCTTCGACCTCGAGCACGCGGGTGCGCTGGAAGCGCGCGCTGCCGCCGAAGACCTCGACCCCGGCGGCCAGCCGGCG
>JAJFFA010000849.1 GCA_021776885.1 Planctomycetota bacterium | reverse complement strand
CTGGTCCCCCAGCGCACGGTGCCTACCGGCCCCGGGCTCCTTTTGCCGCTCGATTGCGCCTGGCTCCGTCCGCGTCCGTACGCTTCACGCGAACCGTTCCCGTGGCCCATGCGTAGACGCGCTGTCATGCCGCGCCCGCTCCTTCTCGATTCAGGTCGCTTCTTCGGACGTGTGATTCGCGAGCGCGCGTCGGGGGGCGTGCGCTTCGTCGAGTCGACCTATGCCCCGGGGACACGGCTGCCGTCCCACGCCCACGAGCACGCCCACTTCTGCTTCGTCCTCGAGGGCGGCTACACCGAGGACCTCGGACGACAGAGCCGGGAACGCGCCCCCCTCGACCTCGTCTTCTACCCCGCCGGGCTGACCCATGCCGAGGCCCACGGCGACCGCGCCGGGCGCCACTTGATGGTCGAGATGGACGCCCCCGCCCTCGACCTCTGGTCGCAGGTGGCCCGCGCGCCGCGGGATCCCGTCGAGCTCTGCGGGACGGGCGCCAAGCAGCTGGGGACGCGCCTGGCCCAGGAGCTGGCGCGCCCCGACGACCTCTCCGCCCTGGCCCTGGAGGGGCTCGTGCTCGAGCTCCTGGCGGCGACCTCGCGCGCGGACTCCGCGCGGGGCGAGCGCCGCGCGCCGGCCTGGCTCGCAGGGGTCAACGATGTCCTGCGCGGGTCGTTCCGTGCCCCGCCACGCGCCCAGGCCCTGGCGGCGCAGGCCGGCGTCCACCCCGTTCACCTGGCGCGCACCTTCCGGCGCTTCGAGGGCTGCACCATCGCCGAGCGCGTGCGTGGGCTGCGCGTGAAGTTTGCGGCGCGCCTGTTGCTGGAGACCGGGATGCCGCTGGCCGAGGTCGCGGACGCCGCGGGCTTCGCGGACCAGAGTCACCTGGGCCGCGCCTTCAGGCGCGAGACCGGGCTGCCCCCGGGCGGCTACCGCAGGTCGCTGTCGCGCGGGCGAGGTTGAATCCGTTCCAAGGGGTTCGGGGCGCTCCAGACACGGCGCGCGGCCAGGCCCATCCTGGGCCCGTCGGCCCATGCAACCGAGGACCCTACCCATGCGACGCGATCTCTTGCTGCTCTGCTTCGTCGCCGGCTCCGCCCTGCCCGCGGGCGCGGCCCAGGAGCCGGACCTGCGCGCCCTCGCCCTCGAACAGGCGGCGGCCGAGACGACACGCTTGCTCGAGGGCTTCCTGCACGAGACCGGCATCCCCGGGGCCGTGTTCGGGCTCAGCGTGGGGGGCGAAGTGCTCTACGAGGCGGCCTTCGGCTGGGCGGACCGCGAGCGGCGCATCCCGGCGACGCCCAGCACGCGCTTCCGCATCGCCAGCATCTCCAAGTCCCTGACCGCGACGGTCCTGGCGCGGCTGCACGAGGAGGGCGTGCTCGACCTCGATGCGCCGATCCAGGAGCACCTGCCGGACTTCCCCGACAAGGGCGCGCCGCTCTCCGCGCGCATGCTGGCCGGACACCTGGGGGGCATCCGACACAACCGCCAGGAGGAGGTCTGGAACACCGACCAGCCGCACTACCCGCGCCTGGCCGACGCCCTCACCCTGTTCGCGGACGACCCGCCGCTGGCGGCCCCGGGCAGCGCCTTCTCGTACTCGACGCCCGGCTACACCCTGCTGGGCGCCGTGATGGAGGCCGCGGCCGGTGTCGATTACCGCGCGCTGATGCGGCGCACGCTCTTCGATCCCCTCGGCATGCACGCCACCCTGGCCGAGGACCCGCGCGAGACGATCCCCGACTGCACCGCCTTCTACGTGCTGCGCGATGGAGTCATCCAGCGCTCGCCGTACATGGATCACAGCTACAAGCTGCCCGCGGGCGGCTACCTGTCCACGGCGCGGGACCTCCTGGCCTTCGGTAGCGCCCTGTGTCAGCCCGGGTTCTTGAGCGCGGAGACCCTGGACATGGTGACGACGTCCATGCGCATCGAGGACGGGCGGGAGACCGGCTACGGCTTCGGCTGGAACCTGGTGCCCGACTACGACGGCCGGCGCACCTTCGGCCACGGGGGGAACCAGCCGGGTGCGCGCACGCAGCTCGTGATCTGGCCCGACCACGGGGTCGTCGCCAGCTTCCTGTGCAACGTGCGCGGCGCGCCCATGGGTGACGACGAGCTCTGGTCCCTGGCCACGCCGTTCATGGAGGCCCTCGAGCGCCCGCAGGCGTGGAGCGCTCCGCCGGCGCGTGAGCTCGCGGGTGAGTACGCCCTGATCGGCCTCGATCGTGACATTCGGGCGCCCGTGCACCTGGTGCTCGAGCGCACGCGGCCCCAGCTCTCGGGCTGGGTTCGGGGACCGGAGCTGCGCAGCCAGCGCATCATCGCTGGGCGCATCAGTGGAGAGCGCATGCGCTGCGTCGCCGTGAGCCCGAGCACCGTGCTGGGGCTCGAGCTGGCCTTCGATGGCGAGCGGGTCGTGGGCCGCATGCTCGAGGGCGACGACGTCATTCCGCTGCGCGGCGTGCGGCAGCCGAGTCTGGCCGAAGTGCGCGCGCTGCTCGATGGGGAGCGGCGTGGGGAGGCCCAGCGCATGCTCGAGGAGCTGCTCGAGCGCGACCTGCCGCAGGGGCAGGCCTGGTATGGCCTCGCGAGCCTGCACTTCAGGGCGAAGGCTTTCGAGGCGGCGGCGGACGTGATGGGCCGCGCCGCGGCGGCGGGCTTCGACCCCGCGGGTTGCCTGGTCGACGCCGCCCGCGCCTGGTGCCGTGCGGGGGACCGGGGCATGGCGCTGATCAGCCTCGAGGAGGCGCTCGATGCGGGCTTCGACGACCTGGAGCGGCTGACGCGCCTCCCCGAGTTCCAGGGCCTGCGCGGCCAGGAGCGCTTCGAGGCCCTCTTCGAGTGAGGGCGGCGGCGCGCCTCAGGGCGCGCCGAGCAGCACGCGCGGGTCGGGAGGGAAGCCGACGCGCTCGATCAGGGCCTCGAAGCGCGGCTGCCCGCGCAGGGGATCGAGGCCCGGGTGCTCGCGCAGCAGGACGGCGACGCGGCCGCGAGCGCGCACGCCCTCCTCGAGCCACGCGAGGGCGGCTTCGTCCTGGCCAAGTTCGATGCGCGTGAAGGCCTGCTCGAAGGGCGAGACGTAGGCGTCCCTGGAACGCTCGTCGAGGCCTGCGCAGCGCAGCTCACCGAAGGCGCGGAAGCCCTCGAGGGGGGAGCTCGACGCATCGGCGCCGACTTCGCCCGCCAGCCCGCTCGCCTCCAGGTAGCCGAACAGCACGCCCCAGGCCTCGTCGTTGCGATCCAGGCGACGCAACGCGCTCACCTTGCAGATCAGCGCGCTGAAGAAGTCGGGCTCCAGGGCGAGGGTGCGCTCGCAGGCGCTGAGCGCGTCCTCGAAGCGCCGGGCGCGGTAGTAGAACCAGGCGGCGTCCGAGTTGACCAGGGGCCAGAGCGGCTCGAGGTTCTGCGCGGCGCCGACGGCGGCGAGGGCTTCGTCGTGCAAGCCCATCGCCGACAGGAAGCCCGCGTAGCCATGGTGCGTCAGGGCCAGCCCGGGGGCGAGCTCGATGGCGCGACGGAAGCTACGCGCAGCGGAGGGGAAGTCCCACTCGTAGTAGAACTGCACCAGGGCCAGAGTGGCGTGGGCCTCGGCCGAGCGCGGCTCGAGCTCGAGGGCGTGCAGCGCCGCAGCCTTGCCGCGCGGGAAGGTGGCGTCCGCGGGGAGCATCCCGTAGCGCCCGAGCAGGGTGGACGCCTGGGCCACGCCCACGTGCGCCGCGGCAAAGTCGGGCTCGAGGGCCAGGGCCGCGTCGAAGTGCGGCAGGCTCTCCTCGAAGCCGCTGCGCGAGCCCTTGTGCAGCAGGTAGCGACCACGCTGCCACGCCGCGTGGGCCGACGGAGACACGCTCGCCAGGGAGCCCGCTTCCGGGGGGGCGGTGCGCCCGAGAAGTTCGAGGTGCAGGGCTTCGGCGACGCTGCGCGAGAGCTGTCGCTCGGCGCGGAAGAGGTCGTCCGCGGGCAGGCTGGAGGTGCCCGTCCAGAGCGGCGTCGCGTCGCTGCCGGAGAGCAGCCGCGTCGTGACGAGCAGCTGTGCGTCACGGCGCCGGATCGAGCCCTCCAGGAGATGGGTCACCCCGACCTCGCCCGCGATCTCGAGCGGGCTCAGGCTCGAGCCGGCGTAGTGCAGCGCGGAGGTGCGGCCGAGGACGGTGAGCTCCGCCGGCGCGAGGGCGCTGAGGTGCGTGATGAGCTCCTCGAGCAGGCCGTG
>JAJFFA010000848.1 GCA_021776885.1 Planctomycetota bacterium | reverse complement strand
GGCATCCGTCAAGACGCTCGGGTGGCTCCGGATCTGGGGGCAGGGGCCGCTCCCTCGCTCCCATCACCGTCGCCCCGTCGGCCCCAGGGGGGTGAGGCCGACGGGGCGACGGTGATGGGGGCGAGGGAACGGCGCCCGGGTCCTGTCATGGCGCGTTCGGGCTCACGCCGGCCGGGCCTAGATGTCGATCAGGCCGCAGTCTCTCCAGCCCACTTTGAGCAGCCAGGTTCGAGGCTTGGAGATCGGAGAGGGGCCCCGCGGCCGGCCTGTGATGGTCGCGTCCCACTCGATGGCCCAGCGCCCCGAGCTGTAGATGTCTACGATCTCGCCGCGCAGGTCGAACCCGTGGCGCCGGAAGTTGTTCAGGACGTAGCGGATCGCGTTTCACACCTCCCGCGGCGCGCTGAGCATCTGCTGCATGCCACTACGACGTAGCGAGCGGCGAAACGTAACGAACAATCTCCGGGAAACACCTATGCCGAAATCAAGAAGTTTGCGCCTGTCCGACTATGCACCCGACAAGGATTCGGACCCGCCCGCTCGCTACCGTCGCCATCGTCCGTTGGCACTCTGGCCCCCGTGGAGCCAACGGACGATGGCGACGGGAGTGAGCGGGCGGCGCTCGCTACCAGAGCCAGAGGACAGCAGGCCTCTCGGGCGAGGGAAAGAGAAGAAGAAGGAGAAGGAGAATGAGAATGAACGAGCGCCTGAACTCGGAGGGAGCGGCGCCTCTCGTTGCGCGTCCGGGCTCACGCCGGCCGTTGGTTGATCTCGATCAGGCCGCAGTCTCTCCAGCCCACGTGGGTCGAACCCGTGGCGCCGGGAGTGCCAGGGGTAGCGAGCGACCTCGTTCTTGGGGGCCCAGGCAACCTGACGCTAGAAGCCCACGCGCAGCTCGACCGCCTCGGTCAGCCCCGTGTTGCCGTTCGTGTCCATCAGCGAGCCCTGGACGTAGAAGGTGCGTCCCACCAGCCCCGGCCGGTCGGGGATCGTCAGGGGGATCGTGACCGGCGTGCCCTGGTAGGTCGGGCCCTGGATGCGGCGCACCATACCCTCGATCAGGAGCTCGCTGCCCGCCCCGGGACCGCCCAGGCCGAAGCCCGGGACGAAGCTGCCACAGGGGAAGGCCGCGTCGGCGCGGGTCGAGATCGAGACGGCCGTCAGGGCGTTGCCGCTGATCGCGCCCTGGGGATCCGCCAGGGTGAAGCGCGTGGTGCGCAGGAGCCGCGGCAGGCCGCTGACCTGCAGCGTGCCGACCGGGTTCGTGCCGCAGCCGTAGACCCAGGTGCTGGCCAGGCGGCGGAAGGTGAAGCGGCCCATGGGCGCGGCGCCGCCCAGGGGGCCGGAGGTGATCAGGGTGATCGGCTGCTGCGGGTCGGTGTCCTGGTTGGGTGAGCCGAAGTCCCCGCCGCTGTCCGTCCCGGCGTCCCAGGCGTAGAGCTCGACCACGAGTTCATCCACCCAGGTGTCCCCCACGTAGAGGTCGACGCCGTCCACGCCGATGAACCAGTCGGGACTGGGGGCGATCATCGCCACCACGGTGGCCACGGGAAACACCTCGCTGACCCGGAAGGACGACATGGCCGTCCCGGGCGAGTCGATCGCGAGGCCCGTGATCAGGCGTCCCGCGCTGCCCGCCGCAATGGCCGCCTCGACCTCGTCGCGCAGGCTGAAGTCGAAGCCCGCCTCGGCCATCAGCTCCACGCCCGGGGAGGCCAGGTCCCCGGCCTCCCAAAAGTGCGAGCCGCGCACGTGGGTGCCACCGATAAGGTTCGAGTAGTGCGCCCCCGACGGGTAGGCGCCCGGGTGCGTCTGCGGGCTCCAGAGGGCCTCGAAGCGCACGCTGTAGCGCGCCTCCGATCCCTGCCCGGAGGCGGGAGCGGCGGCCAGGGCGAGGACGGCGAGGCACAGGGCGGCGTGGGAGTCCATACCGCTGTTGTACCCCTCAGCGCGGCGGGCGCGCCATCTCCTCCTCGCGTTGCTGTTCGAAGGCGCTCAGCTGCCGCGGTCGACGGGCGAGGGCGGCCGCCAGGGCATCCACCGGCCACACGACTGCGGTGCCATCGCCGGAGGCGGTCAGGGCGCGCAGGACTCCGGCGTGCCGCCCCAGGTCGATCCAGGTGGCGCGGTCCGTGTGTCCGCTGAAGTGGGCCCGGGTCGAGCCGTCGCGCACGTCGAACAGGTAGGCCGTGCCGTCCTGCGAGACGCTGCCCACCAGCTCGCCCTCGGGGTCGAAGACCCCGTGGGTCACCAGCTCGCGGTGGTAGTCCTCGGGCGAGACGCGACGCCCCCCGACGACCTCGATCACCTGCACGCTGCGCCCGCCCAGCTTGCCCAGCAGCAGCAGACGCTGCGCGTCCTGCGACCAGGTCAGGCGCACGGGCTCGAAGCTGCTCTTGAGTGCAGCGACCCGGGCGCCGCGCTCGACGTCGATCAGCCGCACCTGGGAGTCTCCGCAGGCGACCGCCAGCTGGGCGCTGTCGGGTCGGAAGGCCAGGGCACGCACGCCGTCGATGGGCAGCGGCGTCGAGGACTCCAGGCGGATCCTGCGCGCCGCTCCGGACGCTGCCGCCGGGTCGAGATCGAAGAGGGCCAGCTCGTCACCCGCCCCCGCCAGGGCGATCCAGCGGCCGTCCGGCGAGTGCAGGGCATGCTCGACACTTTCTCCGCCCCAATCGAGTTCGACGGGCGCCTCTCCCACGCGCGCGGTCGCGCGCGCGACATAAGCCCGGCCCTGGGCCGCGACGAGCACGGACTCGCCGTCGGGATGCAGGTCGACCAGCTCTGGCTGCGCAGGGAAGCTCCACTCGCCGCGCAGCGCGCCGCTCGGCAGCTCCCAGAGGCGCACGCTGCCGTCGGCCGAGCGGCTGGCGACCCGCGCGCCATCGCGCGCGAGGGAGGCGCCGAGCACCGCGGCCGTGTGCCCCGACAGAGTGGCCAGCAGGGCGCCGGGTGCGGCGGACGGGTCACGGCCCTCGGG
>JAJFFA010000847.1 GCA_021776885.1 Planctomycetota bacterium | reverse complement strand
CCCTCGTCCTGCCAGTCGATCGTGACCGAGCGCGGGCCCAGGGCGGCGGCCAGGGCCTCGCGGTCGAGGCGCAGGGTGTCCGGCCCGAGGGCGGCTTCGAGCTCGAGGGCGAGGGCGCGCAGCTCCGGCTCGGGGCCGGCGGGGAGCAGGGCCAGGTTGCTGAGGGGCGGATCCCTGCGCTCGCCGCGCAGGGCGCGGCCGAAGCCCTCGACCAGGACGCGGGTCATGGCCCACAGGGCCTCGGGGTGCTCGATCGAGAGCTCGCGCAGGGCCTCGGGGGAGAGGGAGTAGAGCACCGTGTCGCGCACCGCGAAGACTGCGGCCGGGCGCTCGGAGCCGCCCAGGAGACCCAGCTCGCCGAAGAAGCCGCCGCGGGCCAGCTCGAGGGAGGCGCGCCCCGCGGGCCCGGCCGCGAGGTCCATGCGCACGCGGCCCTGGCGCACCACGTAGAGCGCCTCCTGGGCCGAACCGGCGCAGTGCAGGATCGCACCGCCTGCGAGCCAGGTTCGGTCGAAGGCCGGGGCGAAGGCCTCGAGCGCGGCGGCGGGGACGTCGCGGAAGAGGTCGGTCGTCGCGAGGAAGGCGGACCGAGCGGAGGGCGAATCGAGTTCCGGGGACACCACTTTCGGGGGCGCGGGCGCCCTCAGTTCGGGTTGCGCACGGGGCGGGCCTCGATGCGCTCGACGTTGCGGTAGGGCGAGTCCTCGGCCAGCACGCCGAGCTCGGCGCGCAGCTCGGCCAGGGGCACGTCCCAGCGATGCTCCCACTTCTGAGCCAGGAAGGGCCGCGCCTCGATGCCCAGGCGGTAGCCGAAGGCGATGTACTCGAGACAGGCGCCGAGCTCCTCCGGGTCCTTCATCACGTAGCGCATGACCCCACCCGTCGTGATCACGGCGGCCATCGGGCGTCGGGTCTGGGCCAGCTCGAAGGCCTTCAGGCCCAGCTCGCCCAGCTTGCCCACGTCGAGCCCGGTCACGACGTGCCAGATGTCGTGGGTCTGGCGGATGCGCATCAGCATCCAGTCCAGGTCGCTCTGCACCTCGAGCTTGCGGAAGTAGTCGGCGTCGAAGCCGTGGTCGAGGATGTGCCTGGCGTAGGTCCAGCCCAGGCTGCCCTCGGGCAGCTTCTCGAGGGCGCCGACGTCGGTCGCCCCGGCGACGTGGCGCTCGTCCATCAAGGTCCGCACCTCGGGGATGCTGCCCACGTACTGCGCAGCCAGGGTGTAGGCGTCGATGTCGCGCAGGCCGTCTTCGATGTCGAACACGGAGTCGGTGGCGTAGGGGTCGCGCAACATCGACACGACCCCCTTGAGGGTCTGCAGATAGTGAACGTGGCCCTCGTGCTTGTGTGTCTTGGTTCCGAACATGTCAGGAAGGCGGCTCTTCGAGCAGCCAGAACAAGAGGTTGTCGATGAACGCGGGGTCCTTGGTCAGGCCCAGGTGATCGTCGAAGAAGAACTGCACCCGATCCCAGGCGATGGGAGAGATCACGTGGGGCCGCCACTCACTGCCCACGCGTTCGTCCAGGAGGGCGCTGGTACGTACCACCGTGCCGTCCCCTGGAGCGTAACGGATGATTTCGTAGCTGCCCGAGCGCGGGTCGATGGCGACCCCCTGGGCGGTCTCGTGGGCGTCGCCCACGGCCAGAAAGAGCTCCAGGCCGGGGGGCGGTTCGGCCGCCAGGTCCAGGGCGCGGTGCAGCTGCTCGGCGCGCCTCAGGCACTTGTCCAGGTGATCGAGGGCGACCTCGCGCCGGGCCTCGGGCGTGGCCAGGTCGGGCAGCAGGGCGCGCAGGACCTTGTCCTCCTTCGGGTCCGCGAGGCCCCAGCCGTGGCGCGCCCAGAGGGCGACGTCGAAGGGGTCGACGCGCTCGCCCGGGTCGTCCGACGAGACGTAGGCGTCGTGGCGCACCCGTGGCATGAGCTGATAGAGGGCAGGCATGGTCGACAAGATCGAGGGCGCGTACTTCTGGACCGTGTAGTCCGCGCCGTGCAGGAGCTCACCGAAGACCTTGATCGATCCGGCGTTCGGCGTGCCGACCAGCACCGCCCGGCGTACCCGCGCTGCACCGGCCCAGGTCAGCTCCGGCAGGGAGCCGTCCTCGGGCAGGGGAGCCGCCCCGTAGCGCAGGTAGTAGCGCAGGACCATGCCGCCCATCGAGTGGGCCACGACGTCGAAGCGCACGGGCTCGCCGGAGTGCGCGTAGCGCGTTCCGTACTCCGTGCGCACGTACTCCTCCTGCTCCTCCAGGAAGGCGTCGAGCTCGGCGGCGGCTTCCGAGATGTCGCGGCGCCAGTCGTAGGGGAACTGGAAGCAGGTGAAGTGGTCGTCGCCGTAGTCGATGGCCCCGGACATGCCGATCAACTGGTCGCGGTAGCCGCCGACGCCGAGGGCGCCGAGGATGCGGAAGTACGCCTCCGCCTGGAACGGGAGACCGAACAGGCGAATGCGGAGCTTGTCCAGGGCACCGGACGCGTAGACGTCGTCGCTGAGCTGGGCGAGGGGGACGCCCAGCTCCATGGGCAGGGAGATCAGGCGCGCGTCCGCGGCGTCGCCCGGGTCGGCGGCGTCGCCGCCGAAGGCGCCCCAGACGACGCGCTCGGTTTCGCGCTGGTGGAGCGTCGAGCCGAGGATGCCGGGAATCAGCACCACCGGGTGGCGCTCGAGGCCGTGGTACGTCGCGGCTCGGCTGTAGAGGTTGCCCAGGTCCGGGGTCGGCAGGGTCTGCTTGCAGGCGCCGCCGAGGGCGAGCGGGGCGAGCAGGGCAGGCAGGAGCAGGAGCGAGGGCAGGGGCAGGCTCGGGGGATTCTTCATGCGCGGGCTATTGTTGCTCTGCGGGGTCCTCGAGGCGCCCCAGGCGCTTGTCGATTTCTCGCAGGCGAGCGGGAAGATCGAGCAGGTGCTTGAGATTCTTGCCGATGCGAACGAACTCGCGGAAGGGGCGCGCCGGCCAGCCGCCGATCTTGACGCCGTCCTCCTGGCTGTCGAAGACCGCGGCCTTGCCCGCCACCTGGACGCCGTTGCCGAGGGTCAAGTGACCTGCGACACCGACCTGGCCGCCGAGCATTCCGTCGTTGCCGATGCGCGTGGAGCCACTGATGCCGACCTGGCCGGCGAGCAGGTTGCGCTCGCCCAGGCGCACGTTGTGGCCGAGGTGCACCAGGTTGTCGAGCTTGGAGCCGCGCCCGATGCGGGTCGCGCCCACCCGCGCCCGGTCGATGGTCGAGTTGGCGCCGATCTCGACGTCGTCCTCGATCACCACGGTGCCACGCTGGGGCACCTTCTCCCAGCCGTCCGCTCCGCGCTCGAAGCCGAAGCCATCGGCGCCCACGACCACGCCCGCGTGCAGCAGGCAGCGCGCGCCGATGCGCACGTGAGGATAGACGACAGCCCGGGGTTGAACCTCGGTGCCCTCACCGAGGTGCACGCCGGCGCCGATGATCGCGCCGGGGTGAATGCGCACCCCGCGCGCCAGCCTGGCGCCCTGGCCGACGAAGGCCAGGGCCGCGACGCCGACGTCTTCGCCCAGCTCGACGCCCGCCTCGAGCACCGCGCTGGGGTGCACGCCGGGCGCGATCGACGGGGCGTACAGGGCGAAGGCCTCGACGGCGCGCGAGAACGCGCGGCTGGGGTGGGAGCTCTTGAGCAGCGGAGGGTCCCCTGGCGGGGTCCGGAACCCGGCCGGGGCTCGGAAATCGGCCGGCACGATCACGGCTCCGGCCGCGGAGGTTTCGAAGTCCGGGAGGTAGCGCGGGTCGACGAGGAAGCTGACGTCGCCCGAGCGGGCGTCCGTGAGTGCCGCGGCGCCGGTGAGCGCACGCGTGCCATCGCCGACCAGGGTCGCCTCGACCAGCTGGG
>JAJFFA010000846.1 GCA_021776885.1 Planctomycetota bacterium | reverse complement strand
ACTCGGACGCCCCGCCCTCGGGTCGCAAGGCCCGAGTCAGTCCGAGCGCGGATCGGGGCCGACGTAGGCGACGAAGTCCGCCAGGAGCGCGTGCCCGGGAGCCAAGGACTGCGCATCCTCCGCGACGACGCTGATGACGAGGCTGCGCAAGCCGGCGCGCTGGGCGCGCAGCATCTGCAGCGTGCCTCCGTTTTCGTTGACGTGAAAGCTGCCCACGACCAGGAACACCGGCCGGTGACCGCTCGCGAGGGTCTGGACGACGGAGGTCGCCATGGTCGCGTCCCACAGGCACTGGGCGCGGAAGAGGCTCTCGATCTCCTCGTCGCCGCCCTCGACGTGCTCGCGCATCACGTCGATGAAGCGCTCGCGGTACGCCTCGTCCGGCGTGGACGGTGGCACGTCGTACAGTCGCTGCTGCTCCGCGGAGAGGCTCGCCAGGCGCTGCAGGCCGTGCTCGCGCGCCGCGCGCGTGTACAGCCTCGGCGCGTTCGCGGCGACCACCGGGACCCGCGCCCCGCGCGCGGCGTCGATCAGGGCGCGATGCGGCTCGGGCGTGCTCCCGGGGACGCCCTCGCATGCCGCCACGAGGCCCTCCCAGTCGAGCAGTCCTTCGGCGTAGGCGTCGAGCAGGTGCTGCGTCTCGCGCGTCAGGAACTCGAGGCACAGCGCGGCGCCCGGGTGGCGCGTGAGGCTCTCCTCGAACAACGCCGTGAACAGCGCGAGGCCGGTCGGGTGTCCGTGCTGCTCGGCGAAGACGACGACGTCCGCACGGCCGATGGCGGCGAGCACTTCGTCGAGCTCCACGCGCTTGCCCGCGGCGCTCCGGTAGACCGGGACCTCCGCCAGCGGGCGCGCCCGGGCTCCCCCGCTGGGACCCGCGCAGGCTGTCATGACGAGGGCGAGGGCGAGGAGCGGGGACGACGGCAGAGAGATCATGGGCGCAGGGTACGCCTTCTCGAGCCGACGCGGTCCACCCAACGCGGCGTGCCGCGTGGGCCCGGGCTGCGGGGCCGCAGCGACATCGGTGGAGACGGGCCTTCGCGCGAGGAAGCGGACGTCGCATGGCCGCCATGCGCCTCGGAGGCGCACCGAGACTGCAGCCTACAAGCTCTCGCGCACCTGGGCTTCCGCCGCCAGCATGCCGTCGAGAAACTGCCGCGCTTGCACGGCCATGTCCTCGTGCCCGTTGTCCTCGAAGACCCCCAACGCAGCCTCGAGCTCGACGACGGCCTCATCGCTCCTCCCGAGCCGTTCCAGGCAGACCCCACGACAGAAGCGATCCATGGCCACATCGCCGTGTCCCTCGCCGTGGTTCCAACGGTCGATGGCCAGGGCCTCGTCGATGGACTCGAGCGCCGCCTCGAACTCGCCCTTCTCGACCCGCAGAAAGCCGATGAGCGACAGGAGGCTAGCCAGGGCTCCGTCGTGCGGCTGATCGCGGTCGCGGCCCTCGGCGACGCCCCCCGCGAGCAGAGCGATGCGCTCGTCCAGCGGAATGCTGCGCTCGGTCCCGAGCGCTTCGATAGCCCCCAAGCGCAAGGGATCACCCGCTTCGAGCCATTCGATGGCGTGGCGATGAGCTCGGTCGACCGCCTCCCGAGCTTCCTCAGGGGTGGAGAGCAAGCGATGGCACTCCACCGCCGAGAGGAGCAGCCTCGCTCGTGTCTCCGCGCTCTCTTCGGGATCCCCGGGCAGGAGCGCGAGCCCCTGATCGACAAGCGCCAACGATTCCCTTGGTTCGCCGACGCGCAACAAGAGGTCCGTCAGTTCAGAGAGGACTTCAGCGCGCAGAGAGTCTTCGCCATCCAACGCCTCCAGGGTTGCGAGGACGGCGCGCAGCTCGGCGACAGCGGACTGGTTGTCGTCCATCAAGCGCAGTCCGCGCGCGTGCTCCAGTCTGCCCAGCAAGGTCGGCATGAGCTGCGCACGGCGGCTGGCCGCCGCACGCCCGGCGTGCAGCGCCAGGCCGCTGGTGACGAAGGCGATGACGAGCACCAGCCCCGCCAGAGCCTGCCACGGGTTACGGCGACCGTAGCGCAGCACGCGCTCGAGAACGCGCGTCGGGCGCGTTCGGATCGGAAGCCCTGCGAGGGAACGGCCGAGCTCCTGCCGTAGCTCTTCCACGCTTGCATACCGCCATGCCACACGCTTCTGCAGACAATGCAAGACGATCGTGTCGAGGTCCCCGAGGACCTGTCTTCGCTCCCGGCCCTCGAGATGTCGACTCGGGGGGACGGGGTCGCGCTCGAGAGTACACAGCTCCAGCTCATGCATCGAATCGGCCCCCTCCCAGGGACCGCTGCCCGCGAGAAGCGTGTAGAGGATGATCCCGAGGGAAAAGATGTCGCTGGCCTCGCTGGCCCGTTCTCCGCGAACCTGCTCCGGGCTCGCGAACCCCGGGGTAAAGAGACGTTGCCCCGTACTGGTCAACGTCGGTGTCGGCTCCCCTTGCACCGCGCTGCGCGCGATTCCGAAGTCCAGAAGACGCGGGGCTCCGTCGCCCCGAATCAGGATGTTGCTGGGCTTGAGGTCACGGTGAACCACGCCGCGCTGGTGCGCGTGGGCCACGGCCTCGAGCACTTCCATGAAGAGCTCGACGCGTGCGGAAACGGTCAACGCCTCCTCCCGGCAGTAGGTGTCGATATGTCGCCCCACCACGTACTCGAGAACGAGATACGGCTCCCCGCTCTCCGACGTGCCGCCATCGAGCAGTCGTGCGATGAACTCGTGATCGAGTCGAGCTAGCGTCTGCCGTTCACGCAGGAAGCGCTCGACAAGCTCCTCCCCAAAGGCGCCGAGGCGCAAGCGCTTGATCGCAACCTCGCGCTCGAACTCGCCATCCGAACGACGCGCGAGAAACACCTCTCCCATGCCGCCTGCAGCGATGCGGCGTACGGTCTCATAGGGTCCGAAGAGCTGCTTCGAGGATCGCGCATCATCGCGCCCGTCGGTGCCGAGATCCTGCTCGAGCAAGCGCCTGACCCAGGCCGCCATGTGCACATCAGCGGTCTCGATCTCGGCCAGCGCGTCAGCGCGGTCGCTCGCGGGCAAGTCGGCAAGCTCGAGGAAGAGTTCCCTGGCACGCGACCAGGCACCTGCGCTGTCGGGCATCGGCTCCATCCCCTACATGGTGCCCGGATCGCCGGGGAGGCGAAACCGTTCCGGCGAGGTTCACGCCAGGACACTTTCACCACGGCCGGCTAACAGGGCGGGTCGCGCCGACCGAGCTCTCGCTGGTCCGCGACGTACAGCTGCTCGACCTTCTCGCGCGCCCACGGAGTCCGGCGCAGGAACTTCAGGCTCGAGGGGATGCTCGGATCGCTGCCGAAGCAGTTGATGCGCACGCGCTCGTACAGGTCGGGCCAGCCACGGCGCTGGACGAGGTCCTGGAGGATGGCCTTCAACGT
>JAJFFA010000845.1 GCA_021776885.1 Planctomycetota bacterium | reverse complement strand
ACCGAGAGGGCGTTCGAGGTGTTGGACCCGGACCCGCAGGGCCCGCCGACGTCGCGGTACCAGACCTGGAAGTGGTGGGTCTCGCCCGCCCCGAGGCCCCCCACGGTCACCAGGCCAGGCCCCCAGAGCGCTCGCCCGGCGGAATCCGTCGCGCGCACGCCGTAGCGCTGAGTCGAGCCGAGGGCGCAGCGCTTGCCGTCGGCGAAGGGCAGGTCCCCGGCGGCCTGGCCCGAGAACAGGAGCGCAGAGCGCCCGACCAGGTCGAGGCTGGCGCGCAGAGTCAGGTCGTCCGCCGCCACGCTCGCCGTCCCGTCCGCGTCGAGAAGCGCGCCGACGCCCCCCGAGTGGGCGCAGCCCGCCCCCGTTCCCGCGGGGCTGGCGTTGCCACAGGGGCAGCCGGCCGTGGCCGAGTCGCCCTGGCAGAACGGCGTCCCGGGCGGCGGAGCCAGGTCGCGCACCTCGACGTCGCCGGGCTGGTTGCCCACGGGGAAGCGCACCGAGCCCAGCACCAGGGTGTCCCCGTCGAGGGTCAGGCCCGTCGCGTAGTCGCCATTGCAAGCCCCGTGGATCGAGTGCACCCGGGCGCACTCCGTCCACAGGCCCTGGTCGAGCCGGAAGACCGAGGCCGAGCCGGCACTGCAGCCGGGGATCGAGGGGTCGAACCAGCCGTCGTGGGGGTCCCCCACCGCCAGGCGTGGGCCGTCCAGGTCGAGTACCCCTCCGAAGGCGACCATGTCCGCGCCCGGCGCGACGATGCGCTGGGTCAGGCTCCAGCCCGCCTGGCGTTCGAACACGTAGACGGCGCCGTTCACGCTCGACTCGCCGGGGTCGCCGACCACGAGGCGTGTTCCGTCGAGGGCCAGGGCGCTACCGAAGCCGGCGGGTCGGCTTGAGGGTGAGTCGAGCACGGCGTCGAGCACGAAGCCCGCCCCGGCGGATGGCTCGTAGACCCGCACGCGGCCCGCCGGCGCCTGGGGTGCCCCGACCGCGAGCCGATCCCCGTCGAGGTCGACGGCGAAGCCGAAGCCGTCGTCAGGGGCGGAGAGCTGCTCGGCCGCCGACCAGACCCCGCCCGCGCGGCGGAAGACCTGAACCCTGCCGCCGCCGGGAACGAAGGGCGTGCCGATCGCCAGCACGTCCCCCGCCACGCTCACATCGCGGACCCCATGGGCGCCGGCGCGGGCCTCGAAGACGAGCACCCAGGCCGCTCCGTCGTGCTCGTAGACCAGGAGCTCCGAGCCCGTCGAGAGGGCGGCGACGCTGCCATCGAGGGCGATGTCGCGCAGGCGACGCGGGGCTCCCGCGGCGTCCGGCGGGACGTCGAGCCTGGGTCCGGGCGTCCAGTCGTTCGCGCTGCGTGTGTACACGTAGGCCCCCGCGCTGCCCGGCGCGAGGGCGATCGCGCGCTCCCCCGAGAGGCCGATCTGCGCGCCGAACTGGTCGTCGGCCAGACCGTCGAAGGCGGTCCACAGGTCGACGAAGGCAGGCGCGCAGGGACCACTGCCCTGGGCCGCAGCGCCGGCGCCGAGGAACAGAGCCAGCAGCAGGGAGAGGGGGAGGGAGCGCATCCCCCCTAGCCTACTCCGCCCCCCGGACTCCCTGGTCAGGGCGCGGGCGAAAGCAGCACGCGCTCGCCGCGCTCCAGGCTCGCGACCTCGGCCTCGAGCTGCGCGGTCAGAGCGGCCGCCTCCTGGGTGGTCGCCGCGAGGGGCACTTCGCCCCGCACCGCGGCCAGGAAGTGGCGCACCTCGCCGTCGTAGCCGCTGCCCGCGGGCAGCTCGACCGCCTGGGACTCGCCGCCCTGGGCCAGGCGCAGGACGGGGTCGCGCCCCAGCTCGAAGTCGCAGGTCGCGCGCTCGAACACGACCGTGAAGTGCATGCGGAAGGGGTGGCCCGGGTCGTGGTCCCAGCCGCCCTCGGCCACGACGCTCGCCGGCCCGCTCTCGTAGTGGTAGAGCGCCGTCAAATGATCGCGTGTGCCCGCACAGGTCACGGCCTGGGGTGCGCCGAAGCACCAGCGCACGAAGTCCGCGTCGTGCACGTGCAGGTCGAAGAGGGCGCCGCCGGTGCGCTTGGTGTCAGAGTAGAACTCCGACCAGCCGGGTCGCGAGGCCAGGCGTCGGAACACGGCGCTACGCACCTGGCCGAAGTCGCCGCCCTTCACGCGCTCGCGCAGCCAGGACCAGCCGGGCCAGAAGCGCATGCACATGGCCGGCATGCACAGGGCACCCCCGCGGGCATCGGCGGCCGACTCGGCCAGCAGCTGTGCCTCGTCCGCACTCAGGGACACGGGCTTCTCGAGCAGCACGTGCTTGCCCTCCTCGAGGGCGGCCCGCGCCAGGGGCACGTGGGTGTCGGTCGGTGTACAGAGGCTGATCGCGTCGACCTCGGGGTCGGCGAAGAGCGCCTCGGGCTTCTGAAACAGGTGCACCTGATCGCGCTCGAGGGCCGCAAAGGGCGACTCAGCCTCGGCCTCGATGTTGCCGCGCGCGCCCGCATCGTCGAAGGCGCGCTCCGGTTCGCGATCGCAGAGCGCCGTGATGCGCACGCCGAGCCCCTCGGCCCGGGCCGCGTTCCACGCGGCCAGATGGGTGCGGCCCATGAAGCCCAGGCCGAGGATCCCGACTCGCAGCTCCTGTGCTGAGCTCACCGGGTCACCCCGCGCACGACCTCACAGGCCCGCCGCACGTCGCCGACGCGCGCTTCTCCGGCTTCGCGCTCGACCACGCAGTCGACTTCGAGGGCGTGGCGCTCGAGGATCGCGAAGAAGCCGGCCCAGTCGACGGCGCCCTCGCCCACGGGGACCTCCGTCCCCCACTCGCCGGGCCTCTCGGCGGGCAGGGCGTCCTTGATGTGGACCTGGCGCACGTGGGGCGCGAGCTGTTCGAGGGCGGCCAGGGGCTCGCCCATCCCGTACAGGATCATGTTGGCGGGATCGAAGTTGACCCCGGCGCGCGGCCGCTCGAGCTCCGCGAGCACCCCCAGCAGGGTCTGCGCTGACTCCTGCCCCGTCTCGAAGGCGCAGTCGATGCCGCGCTCGGCGAAGACGTCGACGATCTGCCGCAGGCGCTCGATCAGCGTGCTGCGCTCGGCGCCGGGCTCCTCCGGCAGGAAGCCGGCATGGAAGCTGACCAGGGAGATCCCCAGGGCCTGGGCCGTCTCTGCATCGCGCCGGGCCCCGTCGAGGTTGCCTGACCAGTGGGCGTCGGGTCGCACGCCGCCCGTCGTTCGGATGGATTCGAGGCTCGAGTAGTCCTCGCCGTGGGTGGCCATCATGCCCGAGACGATGGCGACCCCAGCCTGGGCGAGCAGGTCGCGGGTCTCGTCGAGCTTCCATGCGCCAGCACGGATCGGGCCCAGGGCCAGCTGCACGCGCGGGACGCCGCACTCCTCGAGCAACCCGACCAGGTCGCGCACATGGGCTGGCCGCAGGGACCAGGAACAGACGGCAAGCGGGTGCATGCGCGGGAGGATCTCAGATGGCGCGCCGGACTGCCAGCGGAAGGCACCCGGACTGCCAGTGGAAGGCACATAGGAAGCGGGCCCGCCCGAGACCCTTGGGGGTTCCGAGCGGGCCCGTGCCCCTTCACAGTCCGCGGGTTGCGCGGCTTGCTACATCTTCGCGAACGCGCGCAGCTTCTCTTCGTTCTCCGTGATCGCGGTCTGCAGCGCCTGGACGGCCTCGGAGCAGTCCTCACCGGCGGCGAAGGCGGCCTTGAGCGCCTCGTGCTTGGCGGTCACCGGGG
>JAJFFA010000844.1 GCA_021776885.1 Planctomycetota bacterium | reverse complement strand
GGGAGTCGAAGCTGCGCTTGATCGAGTCACGCCAGCCACGCACGTAGTCCTCGTAGGGCTGGCGCTCTTCCTCGGCGCGCACCGTGACGGCGATCCCGTACTCGTCGGTCCCGCACAGGAAGGCGACATCCTCGCCGCAGGCGCGCAGGGTGCGCACGTAGACGTCCGCGGGCAGATAGGCACCGCAGGCCTGGCCGAAGTGCAGGGCGCCGTTCGCGTAGGGCAGGGCGCTCGTGACGAGATAGCGGGTCATGCGGGGGATTGTGGCGGATCCGGGGAGGCGGGGCGAGCCGCGGGGCCGCTCGCTAGCCCTGGAACAAGCGCTGAGCTGCTCGAGATCGTTCGGGGGTGCGGTAGGCGTGGTCGTGCGAGGTGTTCTGCAAGCGGAGCCTGGCCGTAGTCAGGTGAGCATTGCGGGACGGCTCGAACGGCCGCGAATGCCGTGCCCCCGGGCGATCTCGAGCAGCTCAGCGCTTCTTTCAGGGCTAGCCCTTGTCGAGGCGGCAGACCAGCCACAGTCCACCGAGGGAAGCCCCCGGCACCATCAGGACGGGGCCGACCACCGGCACGAGCAGGAAGGCCGCACCCGCCGTGGCGCCGAAGGCGGCCAGGGGCAGGGCGTGGCGGCGCAGGAACTGGACGCGCCGGCCGAGGGGCCAGGTGCGGCGCGAGAACGGAATGTCGAGCAGGGTCAGGGCCGTCGTGGCTCCGGCCAGCCCGTAGAACAGCGGCACGCCGACGAAGGGCACGAGCTGCAGGGGCAGGAAGGCGACGAACAGGACGGCCGCCAGGACGCTGGCCTGCAGGCTGATGCCGAGGGCGCGGGTCTCGACGGCGACGAAGCGCAGCGCGCGGCGCGCCCGGCCGCTCGGGGCGGGGAACAGGCGCTCGCGGGGGTCGGCGCCGAACCAGCGCGCCTCGAGCCGCGCTTGCATCGTGTCCAGGAACGGCCCGCAGACGAGCTCGTAGACCAGGGCGAAGGTCCACCAGAACAGGAGCAGGGCCAGGAGCAGGAACACCAGCCACTCGCCCGCCCCGAGGAACCAGGCGAAGATCGGGCTCTCGAGGACGCGGGTCGCGAGGTCGGCGAAGAAGCCCGGCTCGCTGCCCACGCGCTCGCCCTCTTCGAGGCTGGCGAGCTCCGACAGGCGATCGATCCAGCGGAATCCGAAGCCGAAGGCCAGGGCGTAGGCGACCAGGGTCAGGGCCAGGGGCGGCAGCAGTAGCAGGACGTTCCGGCGGTCCGAGAACAGGAGCCCCAGGCCCCGGGGCAGGGCCAGGGCGCCGGCCAGCAGGGCGCCGGGGCCGCGCAGGGGCGGGCCCAGGACGCTGTCGGCGCCGCGCGGTTCGGCCGGGGAGGCGCCGCAGTGCTCGCAGGGCGGGCCGGGGCCGGGGTAGCCGCAGCGGGGGCAGACGGGCGCGCTGGTGGGGGGAGTGCTCACGGGTTCGGCGGGCGGGGCGTTCCCCCGCGCGGGCTCGGGGCTACAATCTTCCCCTTAGTTCACGCCCCCCTGTTCCGATTTTCTCGGGTCCGATTCCGCCTGGACCCCCCAGCGACACATTGCGGCCGACATGAAAGCCTTCCAGCAACTGGACTACTTCGACCTCGACGACGAGCTGTCCGAGGACGAGCTCATGGTGCGCGACGCGATCCGCTCGTGGGTCAGCGAGCGCTTCATGCCCGGCATCATGGATCACTTCGAGAACGCCACGTTCCCGACGGAGCTGATCCCGGAGCTGGCCGAGCTAGGGGTCTTCGGTCCGACCTTCCCCGAGAAGTACGGCTGCGCCGGCATGAGCAGCGTGGCCTACGGCCTGATCTGCCAGGAGCTGGAGCGCGGCGACTCGGGCCTGCGCTCCTTCGTCTCGGTGCAGGGCTCCCTGGTCATGTTCCCGATCTTCGCCTACGGCACCGAGGAGCAGCGCATGGAGTACCTGCCGAAGCTCGCCTCGGGCGAGATGATCGGCTGCTTCGGCCTGACCGAGCCGGACTTCGGCTCGAACCCGGGCGGGATGCTGACCACGGCCAAGCGCGACGGGGACGACTGGATCCTGAACGGGCGCAAGATGTGGATCACCAACGGCACGGTGTCCCAGATCGCGATCGTCTGGGCCCGCAGTGAGGAGGGCGTGCGCGGCTTCATCGTGCCCACCGACCTGGAGGGCTTCAGCGCCCCCGAGCAGAAGCGCAAGTGGTCCCTGCGTGCTTCCGTCACCTCGGAGCTCGTGCTGCAGGACGTGCGCGTCCCCGACTCCATGCGCCTGCCCGAGGCCATCGGCCTCAAGGCGCCCCTGGGTTGCCTGAGCCAGGCCCGCTACGGCATCGCCTGGGGCGCCATCGGCGCCGCCCTCTCGTGCTTCGACGAGGGGCTGCAGTACAGCAAGGAGCGCATCGTCTTCGACAAGCCCCTGGCCGGCTTCCAGCTGGCGCAGAAGAAGCTCGCGGACGTCGCCACGGACATCACCTGCGGCCAGCTCATGGCCCTGCGCCTGGGGCGCCTGAAGGACGCTGGCAAGGTCACGCCGCAGCAGGTCTCGATGGCCAAGCGCAACAACGTGCGCGTGGGGCTCGAGACGGCGCGCATCATTCGCGACATGCTGGGCGCCAACGGGATCAGCCTCGAGTACCAGACCGGGCGCCATATGCTCAACCTCGAGAGCGTGATCACCTACGAGGGAACCCACGACATCCACACCCTCGCCATCGGCGAGAAGTTGACCGGGATCCCCGCCTACCGTTAGCTGGGGGCATGCCGGACACGGGCGCTCCCAAGAAGATCCTCTGCTTCGCGCCCTTCTCCCGCTGGTGTCCGCACCTCGAGACGGACCTGGAGCTGGCCGAGAAGCATCTGGTCCAGGGCGACCAGGTGACCTGGTTCGGGTGTGATCGCGACCTCGAGACCTGCGAGATCAACCCGGACCACGGCGGCAAGCTCTGCGCCCAGTGCGTGGGGCGGCGCAACGCGGGCTTCGAGCTGCTCTCCGGGCGGGTCGAGTACGAGCGCCACACGCGCTACCTGACCCACGAGGATCGGGCGCGCATCGCCGGCCTGCCCACGGCCTTCCGCGACGCGCTCGAGCTGAAGGCCCTCGAGCTCGACGGCTTCGACCTGGGCTACGCGACGCTCTCGTCCGTGGTCTGGGTCGCCCGCGATGCGGACGTGGACCTGTCGAGTGCCTCGCCCTACCTGGCGCGCTTCCTGCGCAGCGCCGCGGGCGTGTACCTGGCCATGCGGCGCTACCTCGCCGAGCACCCGGTCGACCGCGTCTATGTCTTCAACGGTCGCATCTCGGCCATGCGCGGCATGCTGCGTGCAGCCCAGGAGCGGGACATCCCGGTCTTCGTGCACGAGCGCGGAAGCGTGCCGACGAAGTACTCCCTGACGCCGAACGCCATGCCCCACGAGATCCAGGCGATCACGCAGCGCATCGACGCCGCCTGGGGCAGCGAGCAGCCGGAGCTCGAGGAGAAGCAGCGCCTGGCTGCGGCCTGGTACGAGGGGCGGGCCAAGGGTCGCGTCGACCAGTGGTACGCGTTCACGGACAAGCAGCAGGCGGGGTCGCTGCCCCCGGACTGGGACGCGACGCGTCACAACGTGGCCCTCTATCCCTCCTCGGAGCACGAGTTCGCGGCCATCGGCAAGGAGTGGCAAAGCCCCCTGTTCGAGGTGCCCACCGAGGGCGTGGCGCGCATCGCGGAGTCCGTCTCCCGCGCGGGGCGCGTGCACCTGACCATCCGCATGCACCCCAACCCGGAGGGCATGGGCAACACCAGCGCCGCGCGCCTGCTCTCCATCGACCTGCCCCATGTGACGGTGGTGCCGGCGGAGTCGTCCGTCTGCAGCTATGCCCTGCTGCAGGCCGCGGACAAGGTCGTGGTGACCAGCTCGACGGTGGGCATCGAGGCCACCTTCTGGGGCAAGCCGGCGATCCAGGCCGGGCGCTCGCTGTACAGCAACCTGGGCGCGACTCACCAGCCGACGACCTACGAGGCCTTGCTCGAGGCGATCCACGACACGAGCCTGGCGCCCGTCGAGCGCGAGCCCGCCCTGCGCTACGGCTACTACCAGGCGATCTTCGGCGAGCCCTTCCAGCACTTCGAACCCCAGGGCCTCTTCGACGGCAGCTTCAAGGGCACGCGCATCGAACCCCGCGGCCTCGACCGCCTGCGCACCCGCGTCTACCGCCTGGGCGAGCGGGCCAGGGGACTGATCTCGAAGTACGGCGCGTCCATCGGCTAGCGCAAGCGAGCGACCCCCCGCGAACCAGCGCCAGACCAGAACCCGGACCCGTTCGCTCGCTCCCAGAGCCAGAGGACGGCAGGCCTCTCCTTGCCGCGGTACGTCAGTCCACGCCCAGTTCGACCAGGCGAGCCTCGAGGGCGTCGTGGGCGGCCTGCTGCTGGGCGTTCAGGTTGGGGAGCAGGTTCGTGCCCTCGAAGGCGTCCAGGGCCAGGTCGTAGAACTCGTCCGCGGCGCCGATGCGACGCAGGAGCTTGTAGCGGGCGTCGCGCACGGCGCGGTCGTGGGTGGTGTACGGACCCGGGCCGTTGGGGGAGAACGTCTCCGTGTAGACCGTGCTGCGCAGGTCCAGGCCGGGGTTGCGGAAGTAGGGGACCATGGACACCGAGTCCTCGGATCCCGCAGGGACCTGAGCCAGCTCGGCGTAGGTGGCGAAGAGGTCGACGACCGAGACCAGGGCGTCCGTCTCACCCGCGATGACGCCCGGGCCGCGGACGATCAGCGGGACGTTCGCTCCGCCCTCGTAGATCGAGCCCTTGGCGTGGGCGCCGATGAAGGGCGCCTCGGTGGCCTGGCGCGCCGTGCCGTTGTCGCCCAGGAAGGTGACGAAGGCGCCGGGATCCACGGCATCGAGGGCGTCCAGGACGCGCCCGATCTGGTGGTCCATGGCCTCGGTCATGGCCTTGACCAGCTGCGCGGTGCTGGGGTTCGGCG
>JAJFFA010000843.1 GCA_021776885.1 Planctomycetota bacterium | reverse complement strand
AGGCAGCGATTCCGGCCAGGCCGAGGGACATCAGGAACGGCAGGTAGCCCTGGCCGTAGACCCCCCAGAACGAGAAGAACGCGACCGCGAAGGTTCCCCCGAGCAGCAGTTCGTCCAGGCGCGAGAGCTTGCCGACGGCCTTGAGCCGGGTGCTGCTGCCCTGGGTGCCGCTGCTCCGGGCGCCGCTGCCCTGGCCGGGCAGTTTTCCGAAGCCGAAGTAGAGCGCCCCCTTGGGGCAGACGCTGACGCAGTCCAGGCACTTCATGCAGCCCGGATCGACCACCATCCCGTGCTCCCGAACCTCCTGGTGAACGATCACGTTCGAGGTGCAGGTGGCGGTGCAGTGGGCGCAGCCCTCGCAGGCGTCGGTCACCCGAATGCGTCCGGGGGCCACGCGGTCGGCGACGCCGAAGATCCCGCCGTAGGGGCAGGCGTAGGTGCAGAAGCCCTTCGCGCCCAGGAAGTACACGCTGGCGAAGCCGCAGACCAGGAAGGTCGACAGGCCGACGATCCAGCCCGGGAAGGTGCGCCAGAACTCGGAGGTCGTGAACGCGCTCCCGCGCAGGCCCACGTCGTGGCCGTGCCACAGGCGAAAGACGAAGGGGTACAGAAACATGTACCCGAAGGCGATCAGGGGCACCCAGGCCAGGAGCTTCGAGCGCAGCGGTTTGGGGCGAATGCCGAAGCGCATGAGCAGCGCGCGGCAGCCGTCCTGCAGGGCGACCAGGTGGCAGCCCCAGCCGCAGAAGAAGCGTCCGAAGACGAGGGTCGAGGCGATCAGCAGCAGGAAGAAGACCAGGCCGGCGTTGACGATCGACTCGCGCGAGAACTCGATCGCCTCGGAGGGCTCGAGGGGCGTCATCGTCGAGCCACTGGTGCGCCAGTGCACCAGGTGCAGGGCGAACAGGACGTGCACGCCGATCAGCACCCACGCACGCCGTCGGGTCGAGCGCGAGGGCCGGATGGCCGCCGCGCCCGGCGGGCTTCCGGGGGCGGAGCAGGGGGATGAAGGGGGGCTCTGGGTCACCGGGGAGTCTCCGCCCGCGGGGCGGGGGACGACCACTATAGAGCCGGCGGCTCCGGGTCCTGGTGAAGCGCTGAACTCAGGACCGCCGAGGCTCGTCCGTGGACACGTCGGGGCGCGCCTCGCGCACCTGGCAGGGGAGCCCCGACTCGCGCCGGACGACCTCGCCGGGCCAGTCCGCGCTGATGAAGCCGAGGGCACGACAGCCCCTGGGCCGGCTCGTCTGCCAGGTCACGAAGAAGTGACGGCAGCCGATGCAGGTCGGGCTCTTCTGCGCTGCTGTCGGACGAGGCTCCATCCAGCCTCGGATCGACCGTCGGCGGCGTGAGCGTGAGCTGCCAAAATGGCCTTTATGGCTGTCAGTGTGGCCGGGTTGGCGTCCAATCGGCGTAGCTCGGAGGGCGGCCATTGTGAGCTTAAGGTGATGGAAGGTATTGGGTTATGGCGTATGCGCGCAGTCTGGCATCACGCTTGCTTTCAGGGCAGCGGTGCTCGGCGGTTGGCCGGGCGCATCGATGGGAAAGCGACCAAGGATAGACACGATGGTTTGGATCGACCGCAACGCACGACGACTCGTCAGCCCCCTGGGTGACCTCGAAGCCCTCGCGCAGGATGCGCACAGGTTCTTCGCCGACCTCGGTGCGCCCGCGAGTCCCACCACCTTCCCCGCCAATGTGCAGGCCACGGACGACGGGCTGCGGGTCTCGATGCAGGTCCCGGGCTTCGGCCCGGACGACATCCAGGTCCAGCTCGAGGGACGCAGCCTGAAAATCTCCGGCCGGCTCCAGGACGGCCCGGCCTTCGAGCGCTCGTTCCGCATGCCGTGGACGGTCGACGCCGACCAGGTCGAGGCACGCGTCGAGCATGGACTGCTCGAGCTGGCCCTCCCGCGCGTGGAGGCCGAGCGCCCGCGCAGCATCCCCATCCGCGGCGCGGGGCAGCAGGCGAGCCTCGCCGACTCCGCCGCGCACCCGACCCCGGACGCCGAGGCTGGCGTCGAGAACGAAGGGAACTGAACGATGAACCAGCATTCGATCAAAGTGAAGCCGACCGAGACCGAGGCGACCGCGCTCGATTGCGCCGAGGCCAAGCCGGCGCGGCGCGTGTTCCTGCCGCGCACCAGCGGCCGGCGCAGCGAAGCGGGCGTGACCCTGACCGTCGAGCTGCCGGGCGTCGCGCCCGAGGCCCTGGAGGTTGCGGTGGAGGGACGCGTGCTGTCGCTGCGCGCTGTGCCGCGCGGCGCGGCCAGCAACGCCCGCCCCCTGCGCACGGAGTTCGGCGACGTCGAGTTCCGGCGTGACTTCGAGCTGACCCCCGACCTCGACACGGAGCGCATCGAGGCGCAGCTGCGTCACGGCCTCCTCAGCCTCGAGATCCCGAGCGTGCGCCCCGAGCGGCGCGCGATCGTGGTCGGCTGAAGCGAGCTCGGCCCGTCCCGGCGGCCCAGCGGGCCGAAACCTCCGTCGGACCGCGTGGGCCGCTACTCTCGGG
>JAJFFA010000842.1 GCA_021776885.1 Planctomycetota bacterium | reverse complement strand
GAGCTGGGGCAGAGGACGTCATCCTGGCGCCGAATGGCTCTCACCACGGCCGGCTAGAGCCCCGCGTGAGCACGAGCGTCGTCGCGCGTGAACGCGACGCCGCACTCGTGTGCAGGAGTCGTGTCGTCCGCGTCCCCGACGACGAGGGCTTCGAGGGGAGTGTGCGGGAACGCACGCCTCGCCTCGTTCGTGAACGGCCTTCTCGATTGGATAATTCTGCGTTCTTTGCACCCCTCCTCCACGGAGGGGCTGATTGGAGGAGGTTGGTTGGCGCCGGGCCGCGTGGCCGGCGCCCGCCCCGTCCTCCGACTCTCTAACAACGAAACGGTGCCATGGCAGCCTCCCCTGCGTCCTCCCGGCGCTCCCACCATCCTCTCATCGAACGCGCCCTCGCCTCCAGCCGCGACGCCTCCCGTACGACGCGGCCCGGACCGACCACGGTCCCTGTGCCACCGCCCATCTCCGCGCCGCTACCCCCCGGCAACTCCACCGGCGGCACTCCGATCGATGCCGACGTGCGCTTCCTCGTGCACCGCGCAACGATGGGCTTCAGTGTCCCCGCGTACCAGGAGGCCCTCTCGATGGGCTACGACGCGTGGCTCGAGTGGCAGCTCGACTGGGAGAACGTCGACGACTCCGCGGCCCAGTCCACCCTCGACGGCTACCAGGCGCTCGAGCTCGACAACCCCGAGCTGCTGGAGCGCTTCCCTGACCCCCTGCCCTTGACCTCGACCCTGCAGCAAGCGCGCCTGGTGCGCGCGATGTTCAGCCGCCGGCAGCTGTACGAGCGCATGGTCGAGTTCTGGACGGACCACTTCAACATCAACCTGTTCGACGAGCTCTGTCAGTGGTTCAAGCTGACGGACGACCGCGAAGTGATCCGGCCCCACGCTCTGGGCAAGTTCCCGGACCTCTTGCGCGCTTCCGCGCACAGTCCGGCGATGATGTGGTACCTCGACAACTACGCCAACGTCGCTGGCGCGGAGCAGGAGAACTACGCGCGCGAACTGCAGGAGCTGCACACCCTCGGCGTCGACGGGCCCTACACCGAGCTCGACGTGACGGAGGTGGCTCGCTGCTTCACGGGCTGGGGAGTGCACGGTGTGGGCTCGACGCAAGGGCGCCCGGGCAACTTCCACTTCGACGCGAGCGTACACGACACCGGCTCCAAGACGGTCCTGGGCCACTTCATCCCGGCCGGAGGCGGCAAGAGCGACGGAGACTTCGTCCTCGAGCTGCTCGCAAACCACCCGTCGACGGCGGACTTCCTGTCGCGCAAGATGGCGCGCTGGCTGCTCTCGTACGACCCGCCCGAGCACGTCATCCAGGGGGTCGTGCAGGTCTTCCACTCGACCGGCGGAGACATCAAGGCCATGGTGCGCCGCCTGCTGCAACCCGAGGTCGTGGTGCGCGTGCCGAAGCGAGAGCGCCCCAAGGCCAAGCGCCCCCTGGAGCTGGTCACGTCGCTGATGCGCGCGGTCGCGGTCGAGAGCCAGAACCCCTTCTACCTGGGCGAGGAGCTCGACGAGATGGGCCAGGAGCCCTTCGCCTGGCGCACTCCGGACGGCTATCCCGATGATGCCGCGGCCTGGGCAAGCACCATCCTGCCTCGCTGGCGCTTCGTCTCGAAGCTCATGGCGCGCGACGTCTTCTCGAACCTGCCGGAGGTGACCACGATCGAAGCGTTGCTGGCAACCGCGCCTGCGGGCTCGAGCCGGGCCCAGGCCATCGACTGGGTCCTGACCGGCGGTCTCCTGGGCGACGAGGCGGTCGCGGCCGTCCAGCGCTTGATCGAATCCCAACCCGACAACGGCGTCGTGCTGCGCGAGGCGATCGCCTTCGCGGCCTCCACCCCCGCTTACCAGTACCTCTAGGAAAGGGACCAGAGCCATGAGCAACGAGAACAAACGCCGGTCCTGGTGCGACGAGCAGGGAGAGGTCTCCCGTCGCCAGTTCCTCTCCGCCTCGAGCCTGGCCGCGGGCGCCACCTTCAGCGCGCCGGCCTGGGCGCCGCGCGTCGTCTTCGGCGGCACAGGGGGACCCCCGCGCGACGTCCTGGTCCAGGTCTTCCTGGACGGCGCGATGGACGGTCTCTCGCTGGTCCCCCCGCACCAGGACGGTGACTACTACGCGGCGCGGCCCGTTCTGGCGATTCCTCCTCCGGGCCAGGCGAATGGCGCGATCGACCTGGACGGCTTCTTCGGCCTGAACCCCAACGCCCAGCGGATGATGACGCCGTACTCGAATGGGCACCTGGCCTTCGTCCAGGCCTCTGGCCTGACGGATCCCACGCGCTCGCACTTCGACGGCCGCACTCTGATGGAGGCGGGGCTCTCCGACGTGACTCCGAGCGCGGAGGCGGGCTGGATCGGCAAGCACATGCGCGGGGTCGCACCCCTCAGCGTCGTGCGTGGGGTGTCCCTGGGCCACTTCCTGCCGCTCTCGCTGCGCGGCGTCTATGGCACGCTGCCCATCAAGGATGGGTCCGGCTTCCGCTTCCCTGGCCGGCCGGTGACCGCGAGCGCCCGGACCCAGCTCCTGAACAACCTGTTCATGGACGCGGCCGAGCCCTTCCGCTCCACGGCGATCGCGACCGTCGAAGCCATCGATGCGCTCGAGGGCCTCGACCTGGACAGCTACGCGAGCGCGGGGGCCGTCCCGTACCCGCCGCACGCGTTCGGACAGCAGCTGCGGGTGGCCGCGGCGCTGATCGACGCGGACATCGGCGTCGAGGCGCTCACGATGGACCTCGAAGCCTGGGACGACCACATCGCCCAGGGGCCCTTGTTCGGCAGGTTCGGGACTCGTGTGTCGCGCATGGCGCGCTCGCTCGAGGCCTTCTACCTGGACCTCCTCACGCGCGGGCACCTCGACAGGGTGACGACGGTCTTGATGTCGGAGTTCGGCCGCAAGGTCGAAGAGAACTCCAGCCTCGGCACGGACCACGGCCACGGCAACACCATGATGGTCATGGGCGGACACATCGCCGGAGGGCAGGTGTTCGCGAACTGGCCGGGGCTCGATGCCGCGAGCCTGGACGACGGGGACCTGACGATCACCACCGACTACAGGGACGTACTGGGTGAGATCGCGCTCCAGCGCCTGGCCACGACGAACATCGACGAGGTGTTCCCGGGCCACACGGTCGCGCCGATCGGCATCACGATCTGACAGCCGCGGGCAACGACGGTGAGCCTTCGAGGGAGGCGTGCGCAGACGCACGCCTCCCCTCACCGGACTCTCAACCGAACTGGATCGAGGTGCGTGACAGGTTGCCGTACTCGAAGCCGCCGATCGGGAAGCGCAGTGGGCTGGGGTGCTCCGCGGCCGCGCCCAGGGCGACGAAGAGCGGCTGCAGGTGCTCGCGCGTCGGGTGCGCCAGGTCGACATGCGGGGCGGCGCGCTCGTAGGCGAGGAGTGCTTCGGTGTCGCCCTCGGTCAGGCGCTCGCGGAGCCAGGTCTCGAAGCCCAGGGCCCAGTCCTCCGGCGGCGCAGCTCCGCTCCAATCGAGACGCGACAGGTTGTGCACGCTGCCACCGCTGGCGAGGAGCAGGACTCCTTCCGCGCGCAGGGGAGCGAGGCGGCGGCCGAGCTCGAAGAGCTCGCGCGGACTCTGCTGCGAGGGCAAGGAGAGCTGGGCGACGGGAACGTCAGCGCCCGGGAACATGTGCAAGAGCGGGACCCAGACACCGTGGTCCCAGCCGCGCTCGTCGCGGCGTTCGGCAGCGCTGAGTCCGGCCACGCGCTCGACCACCTGCGGCGCGCCGGGCGCGGCGTACTGCAGAGTGTAGAGCTCGCGTGGGAAGCCGCCGAAGTCGTAGATCAGGTCGCGCGTGCGCGTCGTGCCGACGGCGGCCGGAGTCGCCTCCCAGTGGGCGGAGACGACCAGGATCGCGCTGGGCTGCGGCATCGAACCGGCCCAGCGGCCGAGCTCCGCCCCGCGCTCGAGGTCGAGGGCCAGGGGCGGAGCTCCGTGGGAGACGAAGGCGACGGGAATCATGCGGACTGCTCGGAGACTCGGGTGAGGTCGCGCGGGCGAGGTCGGTGCGGGTCAGCCTATCTTCCGGACGGGCTTCCTCTCGGTCGTCCATCCTCGCTGCAGGAGTCCTCGGGGGGGCATCCGCGCCCGGTGCGCTAGAATCCTGAACCGCATCGCGTCTTCCAGAGGAGCCACCATGAGCGAGCCTGAGTCCCCCCAGAAAATGCCCTACGTCCTGGAGACCGAGGCAGGCAAGTACGCCTGGTGTCGCTGCGGCAAGAGTGCCAAGCAACCTTTCTGTGACGGCTCCCACGCGGGAACCGAGTTCACGCCCGAGGTGGTCACGATCGAAGAGAAGAGCAGCGTTGCCTGGTGCGGCTGCAAGCAAACGAAGAACCCGCCGTACTGCGACGGTTCGCACTCCGGCCTCTGACCGCCGCGGCCGATTCAGGCTCGGATTCTTGCCAGACCCGCGCTGAAGGAAGCGCAGCAGAGCGCCAATGGCAGATCCTGGGCCCCGAGGGGCAGCTCCTGCACACGACCGGCGCCGCGGTCACGGCGGCGCGCTGCGTGGCCCTGCGCCGCCAGCTCGACGTCCCCGCGCGGCTCGGCTGCTGAGCCGCCATGGAGCAAAACGAGCACGCCGCCGGCGTGGTGCGCCGCGCCTTCGAACGCTTCGAGCGCACCCACGCCTGGGGCGGCACCTGGGACCACATCGATCCGGGCTCGCAGCCTGCTCCTGGGACTGGCCCTGTCTACGACGAGGCCCGCGGGCGCGTCCCCGCGCCTGATGGAGCCCTTGCTGGCGATGCTGCGCGCGCTCCGAGGGCGCCCCGGGATCATTCCCGGCGCGGGCCTTCTCCCTTGCCGCGCCCTATCCTGTGGCCCATGAACGACGCCCAGGACGACGCCGAGCTCGAGGCCCTGCGCTTCCCCATCGGGCGCTTCCGCGCTCCGCAGCGCATCGACGCCGCCCAGGTCGGCGCCTGGATCGACGACATCGAGCGTCTGCCACGGGACGTGCGGCGCGTCGTCGAGGGTTGGTCCGAGGCGAGGCTGGACACGGCCTATCGACCCGGCGGTTGGAGCGTGCGCCAGGTGCTGCACCACTTGGCGGACAGCCACACGAACAGCGTCGTGCGCTTCAAGTGGGCACTGAGCGAGGAGCGGCCGACGATCAAGGCCTACGACGAGGGGGCCTGGGCCGAGCTCGCAGACAGCCGCGCGCCGGTCGGCCTGGCCCTCGACCTGCTCGACGCCCTGCACGCGCGCTGGACCCATCTGTTGCGCAGCCTGGATGCGGACGACCTGGGGCGCGAGTTCGTGCACCCGGACTCGGGCCCCGTGGGGCTGGGGGCCAACGTCGGCATCTACGCCTGGCACGGCCGCCATCACCTGGCCCACGTGACGTCGCTGGCCGAGCGCGAGGGATGGGCCCGCTGACGCCGTCCCCGCCGCCGCTCCCCTGCGCGCCCCCGTGGTGGGCACGGGGCCCCCACGCGCAGACGATCCTGGGTCACTTCCTGCCCTCGCGGGTGGAGCCCTTCGACGACGGCCGAGCGCGGGACGTGCGCGTCGAGCTGGCCGACGGCGACGTGCTCGTCGGACGCCATATCCAGCGCGGAGACCAGGTCTGCGTGACCCTGCTGCACGGCCTGTCCGGGTCGAGCGAGGCGGACTACATGCGCCGCACCGCCGCCGTCTGTCTGGCCCGCGGCTACAGCGTCACGGCCTTCAACCACCGCGGCTGCGGTGCCGGGGCGGGGCTGGCCGGGGGGGCGTACCACTCGGGCCGCTGGGACGACGTGGCCGACATGCTCGAGGAGTCCCGGCGCCTGGCCCCCGGCGCGCGCCAGGTCGCCATCGGCTTCTCGCTCTCCGGGAACGCGCTGCTGCTGCTCCTCGCCCGGCGCGATCCGCGCGTCCCGGACTTCGCGATCGCCGTCAACCCACCCGTCGACCTGGCAGCCTGCTCGGACGCGATCTCCTCCGGTCGCAACCGGCTCTACGACCTGCGCTTCCTGGCCCACTGCCGCCGCAGCCTGAAGACCCGCGCGCGGGCGGGGTTCCTGAAGCGTGTCCCCCACGTCCCCGCCCTGGCCACCCTGCGTCAGTTCGACGACATCGCCACCGCGCCCCTGGGCGGCTTCGCGGACGCCGACGACTACTACTCGACCTGCTCGACCTACCAGCGCCTCGACCGCATCGAGCGCCCGACCGTGATCCTGACCTCGGCCGACGACCCCTTCGTCGACCCGGCGGCCTACGCGGGACAGGAGCGCTCTGCCTGGGTCCACCTGCACGTCGAGCCCGTCGGCGGACACGTCGGCTACCTGGCGGCGCGCAAGACGCCCCTGGGCACGCGGCGCTGGCTCGACTACGCCCTCGATCACTACCTGGCCCAGCTCCTGGGGGATCCCGGAAGCGCGTGAGCCGCGGCGGCTAAGTGCGGCCGGGAGTGCTGTCGTCGGCGGCTCGCGCCACGCGGGGTGCAGCCAGCACCCGCCACCCCGTGCCGCACCAGAGCACGAGCACGCCGAAGAACAGGCCGCTGCCCGCCAGCCAGTCCCGCGCCAGGGCCGTGCCCAGGAGCGAGGCCGTGGAGAGCGAGACGAAGAGCACCACCAGGGCCAGAACGATGCGTGCGCCCGCCTGGCCGCGGCCGGGGGAGAAGGCCGCGCCGACCATCGCCGCCACGCCCACCAGGGTCCAGGAGAGATGCGCCTTGTGCACCAGCGGGCCGACGAGCAAGGCGCTGCAGAGGACGAAGCCCACCTCGGCCAGCCAGGCCGGGTCGCGCGGCGCGCGGGATCGGCGTGACACGACCCAGGCGAAGACCGCGAGCACGCCCAGGGTCGCGGCGCGCACGACCCAGCGCACGTGGTCCGGATCGAGGGCGGCCAGGTTCGCGCTGGGCCCGCGCTCGAGGCTCGACGTGGCCGGCACGTCGCACAGGAGCCGGTAGCAGGTCGCAGCCAAGCTCTGGCCCGGGGGGTAGCCGCGCGCCTCGATCAAGGTGCTGCCGCCCGCCACGAAGGGACCCACGTCCTGGGTCCACCACTCGACCAGGCCCGCGCGGTGCACCTCGAGGGAGAGCGCGGTCAGCGGTGCCAGGGCGACCAGCACGAGCAGGGTCACGCACCCGATCCAGGCCGGGCGCGGCGTGCGTCGCAGGAGCCAGTAGGCCAGCAGGATGCCGGGCAGGACCTTCAGCGCGGCCGCCGTCCCCGCCAGCAGCCCGGCCAGCCAGGTGCGCTCGTCGCGCCAGGCGAGGAGCGCGGCCACGACCAGTGCCAGAATCAAGAGGTTCGCCTGCCCGTAGCCGAAGTTCGAGTCGAACAGCCGCGCACAGACCGCGAGGGGCAGCCACCAGAGCCACGCCGGTCGCGGGCCCGCCGCGGGGGCCAGGACCAGGACGCAGGCCCGAGCCACGAACAAGAGGGCGGCCAGGGATCCGAGCTGCCAGAGCGCGGCGGCCAGGGGCAGGGGCAGTAGCGCCAGGGGCACCAGAGCCAGGGCGAAGAAGGGCGGGTAGAGGAAGTCCACGACGCCGTGGGGGCTGTGCCCGGCCAGGAGCGCGCGCCCGGCGTCGTAATAGATGGTGAAGTCCGCCCCCCGCGGCCGCACCACGCGCCCCCAGCCGCGGACGCAAAAATAGACCAGCGCCAGGCCGACGAGGACGCCAGCCAGGCGCTGGGCCCGGGGCGCGGAGCGCCAGTCGATGCCCGTGATGCGCTGGAAGATGGGGGCAGTCTAGCCCCGCGCCAACCCCGGCGCCCGCGGCGCGTAAGCTCTACGTCGAACCCTGGGAGGCCGCTCGCCAGGCCCTACGGGTTTTCCTGAACCGGCACGGTTGGGATCGCCGACTGGTCGTATAGGTAAGGGCCCAGTCCCCGGAGACACTTCATGAACTCAAGCCTCACCCGCTCAGCCCTGCTCCTCGCCCTCACCCTCCCCTGCGCCGCCCCTGCCGCGGCTCAAGACGAGCTGGTGCCGACCCAGGAGCTGGAGCGCATCGCGCGGGTGATGGTGGGTCGCCTCGAGCACTCGCACTACAAGGAAGTCGAGCTCGACGACGAGATGTCGGCGGGGTTGTTCGAGCGCTACCTGGAAGCCCTCGACCCGGCCCGCTGCCTGTTCACGCAGAAGGACCTGGAGCGCTTCGAGCCCCTGCGCACGCGCCTGGACGAGGCCCTCGATCGCGGCGACCTGCGCCCGGCCTACACGATTTTCCGCGCCTTCCAGGCGCGCCGCACCCAGCGCCTCGAGTTTCTCCTGGCCGCCGTCGACGCGGGCCTGGGGATCGTCGACCTGAACGACGACGAGTGGCTCGAGATCGACCGCAGCGCTGCCCCGCGGCCCCTCGACGAGCGCGACCTGAGGGAGGTCTGGCGGCGCCAGCTCGAGAACGATGTCCTGACCCTGCACCTCAACGACACCGAGCCCGACGAGGTCGAGCAGCGCCTGGCCAAGCGCTACCAGCGCCAGCTCGAGCGCGCCTCGCGGCTCGAGACCGAGGACGTGTTCGCGGTCTTCGCCGGTGCCGTCACCGGAGCCTGGGACCCGCACACGGTCTTCTTCCCGCCGCGCGCGGCCGAGGACTTCGACATCCAGATGAGCCTCTCCCTCGAAGGCATCGGCGGCCTGCTGGGCAGCGACGGCGACCTGGTGCGTATCGAGCGCCTGATCCCCGGCGGCCCGGCCATGCGCAGCGGAGAGCTGCAGGCGACCGACCGCATCGTCAGCGTCGCCCAGGGCGAGGACGGCGCGCCGGTCGAAATCGTCGGCTGGACCACCACCGAAGCCGTCGAGCTGATCCGCGGCCCGAAGGGCTCCCTGGTGCGCCTCGGCATCCTGCCCGCCAACGTCCCCCTGGGCACGCGCCCGCGGGAAGTGCGCATCGTGCGCGACAAGGTCAAGCTCGAGGACCAGGCCGCCAGTGGCGAGCTGCTCGAGTTCGACTCGGAGGGCGAGACCTACAAGGTCGGCCTGGTGCGGCTGCCCGACTTCTACATGGACTTCCGCGCCTACGGCCGCGGAGACCCCAACTACAAGAGCAGCTCGCGCGACGTCGCGCGGCTGGTGAAGGACCTCGAAAGCCAGGGTGCGCAAGCCATGCTGGTCGACCTGCGCGGCAACGGTGGCGGGTCGCTGGTCGAGGCCACGGCGCTGACCGGGCTCTTCGTGGGCAAGAAGCCGGTGGTCCAGGTGCGCTACTCCGACGGCGGCGTGCAGGTCCTGCCCAGCAAGGTCGACGCGATCTGGGACGGCCCGCTGTGCGTCCTCGTCGACCGCCTGAGCGCCTCGGCCTCAGAGATCTTCGCCGGCGCCATTCAGGACCACGGCCGTGGTCTGGTCCTGGGCCAGCGCACCTTCGGCAAGGGCACCGTGCAGCAGATCGCCCCCCTGGGCAAGGACGGTGGCGAGCTCAAGCTGACCCAGGCCATGTTCTTCCGCGTCAGCGGCGCCAGCACCCAGCACAAGGGCGTCGAGCCCGACATCGCCTTCCCCGCCCTCTGGGACGAGAGCCTGATCGGCGAGAGCTCCCTCGACGGCTCCCTGCCCTGGGAAGGGATCCGCGGGCTGGGCGACGAGCGCAGCGCCGCCTACCGCGCGACCCTGAGCTCGATCCTGCCCAAGCTCGAGGAGGCCCACGAGAAGCGCGCCTCCGAGGACCCGGGGCTGGTGCACGCACGACGCCTGGCGGGGCTCGCCAGCGACCTGCGCGCCCGCGAGCGCGTGTCCTTGAACGAGAACCAGCGACGGGCCGAGATCGCCAGCGACGAGGCCCGTCGGCTCGAGATCGAGAACGGCCGGCTGCGGGCGGAGGGCAAGGAAGAGCTCAGCGACGTGGACTCGATCGAGCCGCGGCGAAACAATGATGGGTCGACCCCCGAGGCCGACGCCTCGGCCAGAGAAGCCGCCCGCATCACCGTCGATCTGATCCGGACCCTGAAACGGAGAACTGCATGACCCCCCGTCGCCCATCCTCGCCCGCACCCCGCGGCGCGTCCCCGCTACTCGCCGGCCTGTGCCTCGGCATGTTCCTGGCAGCCTGCGGCGGGGAGCAGAGCGAGTCGCAAGGCTACGGCTCGGCGCCGGGTTCGACGTCGACCCCAGCGGCCGCGGCAGGGGGCAACGCCCCGCCGCCGGCCGGCGCGGTCGCCCCGCGCGACCCGAACGCCGTCGTCTGCACGATCAACGGCACGCC
>JAJFFA010000841.1 GCA_021776885.1 Planctomycetota bacterium | reverse complement strand
TGCGAGAACGCGTCCCACGCGAACGGAAGTAGCAGGAGGTAGACGATGATGAGTAGTCCGGTCACGAGATCACACTCTCTTCGGTGACGCAGGTGCGTGCCTGGCGACTCTCACATTCTCTTGGTACGGCCCCGCTCCACTTGGTCGCGCCACGCCGACGGTTGATCGACAGAACCGCTCGAGCCTTGCGACTGGGCCGGAGTCCTAACGTCCCCCCCTATTGCTTCGATGAGCGCACGAGCCGACATTCCCGCGTCCGACCGCGCATCCGGGTTGGCCCCGCGAGCCAATAGCCATTCGACGACTCGTAGATGTCCGCGAGCCGCCGCGTACATCAGCGGCGTCCGCCCCTGCTCATCGACCGCATCGGTCGGGATCGAGAGCGCGGCGAGCCTCGCCCGTTCCTCCTGGATCACCCAGTCGTAGGGTGACTCGGGGACCTGTGACGAATCCGCAGAGGCGCGGGCCAGCAACTGCACGATCTCGAGCTTGCCGGAGAGTGCCGCGAAATGGAGCGGGGTGACTTGCGGCTTCTTCGTCGGTCCCGGAGCCGCCAATCTGAACGGACCGAACAGGTCATCTGAACCACCACTGGAGACGTGGGTTGGGTTGACATACGGGTTGTGGCGGCCGTAGCTGGATCGCTGCATCTGTTGCCACCCCTTGTCCGCGGTTTCCTGGTCCAACTCCCTCAGCCGCTGGATCTCGCGAACCCGGTCGCTCTGCTGGACCCTTCGCTCGCCCGCGCCACTGGTCTGCGCTCCACTCTCCCGAGCTTGACGCTCGATCTCGGCATTCCACTCCGCCCAGGTCTGGAAGGGCTGGAGGCTGGTCAGGGGGTAGAGCTCGCGTACTCCGTCGAGGTTCCCCACGAAGGCCGCGTAGTCCACCGGAACCCGACCGCGAGCGTCTCTTCGGTTGATGTGTGCCCGAAGCAGTTGGGCCGCTGCGCCGAAGCGGTACTCGTCGTAGCGCCGAGCGAGGGGCTCGTCGGACCAGCCCGGGAAGGTCAGGTCGAGATGGGTGTTCGACACGTTAGCCATGCCGCGGACCAGCCGCTCGCCCCAGCCACGGAGCTCGTACGAGCTGGCTCGAGTCGCGAACGCGTGCAGCGGATAGGTGCTCGCAAGCGACTCCAGGACCTGGGCGTGGAGAGAGTGGAGGTCACAGCTCGGTCCATGCTCGTGCCCCTGCGCCGTCGGCGCCGGCGCTCTGGTCGAGTCGGCGGGAGTGGTCCCGAAACCGTCTGCGAGGAAGGCATCGACCGCAGAGCCCTGCGCAGCTGCGGACGAGACGAGCGTGAAAGCGAGAACTGCCGAGATTGAGTGCTTGATCATGGAGGGGCAATGTCGCGGACCGCACTGCCGTCGCGCCCAATCGCCGGATTCTCGGACTCTCCGAGCTTCATGGACTCCGGACTTGTGCTGGAGGTTGGCTTGCAGCACCGCAGCACACCGGGGGGGAGCCCCGAGGATGTGAGGCAAGAGCCTCCCTATCCCCCCTTGGACCCTTGAACTCGCTCGGGGTGGGTCCAGTCTCGCGCTGGGTGGGCCCGTCTTGGGTCCGGTCCGGGTACATGGGTAACACTCGTGTCCGGGGACATGGGTGACACTTCTGGATGACCCACCCGGGTCGGGTGTCACGGTGCTCGGATGCCCTGGCACCAGACCGACCCTGTGAATGAGCGTTTGAAGTTCGTGGCCGCTGCCCAGCGCGGGCGTCATTCGATGACGGAGCTGTGCGCGAAGTTCGGTATCAGTCGGAAGACGGGCTACAAGCTCCTTCGGCGCTACGAGAAGGATGGTCCCGAAGGGCTGCGGGATCGTTCGCGCGCCCCGCGTCGGCATCCGAACCAGACTTCGCCGGCGCTCGAGGGGGCGATCTTGAGGGTGCGCAAGGCGCAGCCGACGTGGGGCTCGAAGAAGATCCTGGCGGTGTTGCAGAGAGAGCACTCGGAGCTTCCGTCGAGGAGCACGGTCGATGCGATCCTGAAGCGGGCGGGAGTAGTGACGCCGCGGGTCCGGCGAAGACGACGGCAGGTGACCGGGCCGCCTCTGGTGCAAGCCGACGCGCCGAACGACATGTGGTCGATCGACTACAAGGGCTGGTTCCTCGTTGGTGACGGTACGCGCTGCGATCCGCTGACGGTGAATGACGTGTGCACGCGCGCGTCCTTGGAGTGCAAGGCGATGGTGTCGCCCAAGCTGGAGGATGTGCAAGATCGGCTCCATCGCAAGTTCTGGGAGCTTGGGAAGCCCAGGTACATGCTCAGCGACAACGGTCCTCCCTTCGGCGCACGAGGGATCGGCGGCCTCTCGCGCCTTGGGGTGTGGCTGCTGCGGCTGGGGATCCAGCCGGTCTTCATCGAACCGGGTCACCCGGAGCAGAACGGCCGGCATGAGCGTTTCCATGCGACGCTGAAGGCTGAGACCGCCTCGCCCCCCCGCAAGTCGATCCGCGCGCAGCAGGGAGCGTTCGATCGCTTCAGGGCCCACTACAATGAGGAGCGGCCCCACGAGGCGCTCGACATGCGGGCGCCCGCAGAGCTGTACGCGCCGTCGGAGCGGCGCATGCCGATCAAGCTGCCCGAACACGAGTACGCCGACGACATCGAGGTGAGGCGGGTCCGGCACGACGGCTCCATCAAGTGGGCGAACGAGCTCATTTTCATAGGAGAGGCGCTGGCCGGTGAACTCGTCGGTCTTGAGTGCGTCGATGGCGGGCATCGGCACCTCCATCTCGGTCCGCTGCGTTTGGGCGTCCTGCACGAGAGGTCCAAGACAGTGATGCCCATGCCTCCGAGCGAATAGGCCGGTGCTACCCATGTGCCCGGACATGCGATTCGATGGTCATCGCGGTGTGCGGCAGCGAGCTCATGAGAGGCCCTCACCAGAGGAGAATCGGGCGTGAGCGACCCTTCGAGAAGCGGCGCGCCCGTGCGGCTCTGCCCGCACGTCCCCTCCAGGGCGGCTCTAGACCTCGCCTGGGGGGGTCCCCCTGGGAGGATGCGGGGGCTCCGCCCCCGGACCCCCGATGGGCTCTCGGACTGTTACCCATGTGCCCGGTCAAAAGCGTTACCCATGTCCCCGGTTGCACAA
>JAJFFA010000085.1 GCA_021776885.1 Planctomycetota bacterium | reverse complement strand
GTCCCCGCCGGCCGCGCGGTGATCCTGGCGCGCCCCCTGGACGTCGCCTCCGAGAACGTGGGCTGGACGACGACCTACGTCGCCGCGGGGGTTCCGATCGAGGTCGCCGTGCACCTGGCGCGCGGCGCCTCCGTGCACGGGACCCTGCGCGGCGAGGACGGTGAGCCCCTGGCCGGGCGCGGGATCGAGGCCGAGTGGGAGGGCACGGACGAGCTGGGCCAGACGGAGGACGACCTGGGGCCGTTCTTCGCGGACCGCCGCACCCTGACGGGTGCCGAGGGCGAGTTCGAGCTGGTGGGGCTGCTGCCCGGCGAGGCGGACCTGCGCGTCTTCCTCGACGGCGGGGGAGAGGCGCTGCAGTACGACGTGGGTCTCGCAGCCGGGGAGGTCCTGCGCTGGGATCCGACCATCGCGACCCGGGCCGACCTCGCCCTGCGGCTCAGTGGCCCCGCAGGCGAGCCCCTGGTCGACTGGATGGTCGTCGCCAGCACGCGCCCCGGACGGGTGCGCTGGTCGGACTTGACCCGGCCCACGGACCGTGCGGGCGAGGTGCTGCTGCGGGACCTCGAGCTGCGTCCCCATCAGCTCAGTCTGCACGCCCCGCAGATCGGCCAGCTGGGCGAACCGGTCTACACGAACATGCCGACCTTCGTGCAGCGGGACATCGTTCCGGACGGGAGCCTGCTCGAGCTGCAGCTCTCTGCGCAGCACTTGCCGAGCGCCTCGATCCGTGGCTACTGGGTGCGCGCGGACGGGACGCCGCGCAGCGACGCCACCCTGCGCCTGCGGCCCGAGGGCTGGGAGGACGACGCCCGGTATCGAACGGGTCCCGACGGCGGCTTCGAGCTCGAGCACCTCGTCCCGGGTCGCTACAGCCTCGTCTCGGGCTCGGACGAAGATCCCTGGAACACGCGCCTGGCCGTGTTCGAGCTGCGCGCGGACGAGCACCTCGACCTGGGCCAGCTGAGTGTTCCGGAGCCCGCGCGCCTGCTTCTCACGGTGACCACCGCGGAGGGCGTCCCGGCCGAGCGCGCCCACGTGACCCTGCGGCCGGCGGACGACCCGCAAGCCGACGAGCGCTGGCTGCGCCAGAACGACGATGGCTCGATCCGTGCGGCGGCCCTCGAAGGCGGGTCCTACGCGGTCCGCGTCCAGGCGGGCGGCTACGCCCCGGCCCTGCGCCGCATCGAAGTGCAGCACGGCCAGGTCGAGGAGTTCGAGATCCGGCTCGAGCCGGGGATCGCGCAGCCCTTCCACGTGTCGTTCCCGCCGCTTGCGGGGGTGACTCCGGACGAGGGCCGCGTCGACCTGATCGTGCGCGCGAGCCACGGGGCGCTCGTCTTCGATGACCGGCTGGACGGCCCCCTCGATGCAGCGGGAGACTTCGCCTTCGAGGTGCGCCTGATGCCAGGCAGCTACGTGGCGAGGGTCGTCGACCACCGCCGCGGCGCGGAGCTTCACGCGGCCGCGCAGACCGGCTTCGAGCTGACGGAAGCCGGCGGGGACACGGTGCGCGTGGAGCTGGAGTAGGCGTATACGGCGTCAGCCATATGAGCGTACGGAGCCAGGCTCGATCTACCGGCAAAACGAGCCTGGCTCCGTACGCTCCACCGACGGCGTATGCGTCTACTCGGGCTCGGGGTCGGGGAGGGCGTCTGGGCCGCTCTTGTCCGTGCGGACCTGCTCCAGGACCGACTCTGCCACGCGGATCGGGCAGCCGGCGCGCAGGCCCAGGGCCAGGGCGTCGCTCGGACGGGAGTCCAGCACCACCGTGGACTCGCCGTTCTGTGAGGTCTGGCCCACCACGAGCTGCGCGAAGAAGGTGTTGTTGCGCAGGTCGACGATGTCGACCCGGCGCACCTCGCCGCCCAGGGCCTGGATGGTCGAGAAGGTCAGCTGATGGGTGAGGGGTCGCTCCATCTCGACGCCGGTCACGACGCGCTGGATCTCGTGGGCCTCGTTCGATCCGATCACGATCGGGAAGCCCCGCGGACCCCCGCGCTCGACCAGGAAGATCCACTGCTGGTCGGCGTTCTCGCGGATCACGATGCGACCCAGGCGCATGTCGACCATGTGCGCGCCCTCCTCCGCGGAGGGGCCCGTCCCGTGCTCGCTCATCGCGACCTCCGTGCGCTGCGACGTTCGGCCAGGATCATGGGCTCGAGGGCGCCCTCTTCCTCTGCCAGATAGAACGAGCTGACCGAGGCGTCGACGAAATGGCAGCCCGCGCAGCGCACGCCGCGGGTGGTGCCCTGGTCGAGGCGCTGCAGCTCGTCCGCTCCGCAGCGCGGGCAGGTCTTGTCGGCCTGCGCCGGGGCCAGGGCCGAGGCCACGATCCAGAGCAGGCCGCCGCCCAGCAGGAGACCCAGGGCCGCGGGCGCGATCCAGGCGGGACCCGTGCGCACCACCGCGATCGCCACGACCACCGCGGCCAGGCCGGCGGGTGCGATCAGGTACGGTCCGAGGGCGGCTGCCCGGTCGGCTACTCGGTGACGCGACATGGCCCACAGTGTAGTCGAGGGCCGCGGCGTTCCCAGGCCGAGCCGCCGAGCGCTAACATTCCCTCGATGGACCCCCGGCAACCCGCGCCCCAGCCCTTCCCCGAGAACCCGGTCGTGGCGCGCGTTCTGCGCGGCGGGGCGGTCGAGTCGTGCCACCGCGGATCCTGGGTGCTCGTGGACACCCGCGGGCAGGTCGTCGCCGGCCCCGGCGACCTGGCGGCCGCGCACTTCGCCCGCAGCGCCGTCAAGTCGATGCAGGCCCTGCCCCTGATCGAGACCGGGGCCCCCGACGCGGCGAGCTACACCGAGGGCGAGCTGGCCCTGGCTCTCTCCA
>JAJFFA010000840.1 GCA_021776885.1 Planctomycetota bacterium | reverse complement strand
CCGGATGCGCCGGATGCAAGCTGGGCCGAGCGCGCCACCCGCGCCGCGGCCCTGGAGCTGGTGCGCCCGCTCTGGAACGAATACGCCGCCGGTTGCCTGCGCGCCGATGTCCTGATCCGCGCCCTGGTCGACGAATCCCTGCAAACCGAACTCCGCTGACATGCAACGCGCTCCCCTGCTCCTGTCGTTCCTGGTCCTGTCGTTCCTGGTCCTGCCGCTCCTGGCTTCGCCCGCCGTGGCCCAGTGGTCCTCGGACCCGGCCCTGAACCAGCCCCTGATGACCGCGGGCGGCCAGCAGAACCAGGTCAAGCTGGCCCCGACCAGCGACCGCGGTCTGTGGGTCTCCGCTTTCGACGGCGGGGCGGGTTGGGATGTGCGCCTGCAGCGCCTCGACGCGAACGGCGTCGAGCTGTTTCCCGGGGACGGCGTGCTGGTCGCCGACCGCGGCTTCAGCTCGACCCAGGACTACGGCCTCGACGTCGGTCGCTTCGGTAGCGCCCTGCTGGCCTTCCGCGACGACCGCGTGGGCGGAACGCAGATCACGGCGGCGCGCATCGACCTCGACGGGAACGCGGAGTGGGGAGCGCTCGGCGTCCAGCTGACCGCCACGAACGACTTCGTCGCCGCGCCCAAGATCGCCGGTCTGCAGGACGGCTCGAGCGTGGTCGCCTGGACCCAGAACGCCGGCATCGTGCTGCAGCGCCTCGACCTCTCGGGCGCTCCCCTGTGGGGCGCCGGGATCAGCTTCACGCCGGGCGCCGGGTCGTACTCGGTCAGCGACCTGCACGACGCGGGCAACGAGGTGATCGTCTCCTTCGTGCACCAGACGGGCGGCTTCGGCTCGCCGCGCCACATCCTGGCGCAGAAGCTCGACACGAACGGCAGCTCCCTGTGGGGCGCGTCCCACGTGGCCGTCTTCGATGGTGGCTCGCTGCAGTTCGGCAACTTCCCGGGCTTCGTCCCCGACGCTGCGGGCGGCGGCGTGTTCGCCTGGTACGACACCTCGAGCACCCAGTTCCAGTGCTTCGTTCAGCGCATCTCGAGCGCGGGCAGCGAGGCCTTCCCCCATAACGGCGTGCCCGTCTCCACCGACGCGACGCGCACCCGTGTCTCCCCCGACGTCGCCTTCGATCCCTCCAGCCAGGAGACCTTCGTCGCCTGGCGCGAGCAGAACAGCGGCCAGTCGATGTTCGGCGTCTACGCCCAGAAGCTCGACGCGGCCGGAGCCCGGCAGTGGACCGACGCGGGCACAGAGGTCGTCGCGCTCTCCGGCACCGAACGCAGCCAGGTGCGCACGCGCCCGGCGGCCGGCGGCGCCTTCGTCTTCTGGGACGAGAGCCCGTCCTTCGGGCAGGACCGCATCCTCGGCGCGCGCCTGGACGCGTCGGGAGCCGTCGACCTGGCCAGCTTCGACGTCGCCAGCACGCCCAGCGGCAAGTCGCGCCTGGCCCTGGCCAGCACGAACTACGGCCTGGGGGTGCTGGCCTGGAGCGACGATCGCAGCGACGGCGGTGACATCCTGGTCCAGAACGTCGGGGCCGGGGGCGGGCTGGGCGAGATCGAGGTCGGCACGCCCTACTGCTTCGGCGCCGGGTGCCCCTGCGCCAACGACGACCCGCGCGGAGGCTGCGCGCACGTCGCCGGCCGTGGCGCGCGCATCGCGGGCCTGGGCTCGACCAGCGTCGCCGCCAACGACCTGCTGCTCAACATCTCCGCGGGCAGGCCCCTGGGCACCGGCCTCTTCTTCTACGGCCCGAACAACATCCAGGCCACCTTCGGCAACGGCCAGCGCTGCGTCGGCGGAGCGACCTACCGCCTGTTCCCCCTCGTCCAGGTGGACGCCGGCGGAGCCGTCGCGCGCCAGGTGGACCTCAGCAGCCCGCCCCAGCCCGGCGGCCAGATCCAGTCCGGCTCCACCTGGTACTTCCAGCTCTGGTACCGCGACCCGAACCCGAGCTGCGTCTCGAGCTTCAACATGTCGAACGGGCTGGCGCTGACGTTCGTGCCGTAGGGAAGCCCATGACTAGGCGCTGTGTCGCCATGCTGCTCCTTTGCCTGCCACTGCTGAGCCTCTTGCAGGTTGGCCCTCAAGCGCCTCGCCACACGGCGCCGAGCACGGACGGCGCCTACAGCAACATCCTGCGCGCGGACTACGTGGGTCCGGACAAGTGCGCGGAGTGCCATGCGGACCAGCACGAGCTCTGGCGGAGTCACTCCCACCGAAGCATGAACGCGGACGCCAGCGCAGAGGCGATCCTGGGCCGCTTCCCCGATCGAATCGTCTACGCCCACTGCACTGCGCTGTTCCACGAGGCGAATGGCTCCTACTTCATCGCGATCCATGAAGGCGAGACGTTCATCCGTCGCTACCGGATCACGCGTACGGTCGGTTCGCGCATCTCGCAGATGTACATCGGAGTCCAGGTCGCGGGCCCAGAACCACCGACCCACCCGGCCTACCGAACCGAGGTGAAGCTGCCCTTCGGATGGTGGGTCGAGCGCGAAGAGTGGACGCCGGCCACCTACTTCGACTCCGACATGCCGCCCGAGTACGGCCGGGACGGCCGCCCCTTCGTCGACCCCTCCGCAATCCAAGGACTCACCTGGAGCCAGAACTGCATCTGGTGCCACAACACCTATCCGTACGAGATGCGCCTCCAGACGAGGAACGCGGGACTCGAGCCGAACCGCCTCGGCTTCCCGCATGCGGACCTCGCCCTCAGCCGACTGGAGGAGCCGATCGGCCGCACCCCCGCCGGCGATCCGCTGGCGCGTGCCGATCAGTTGACGACACTCGGAATCAGCTGTGAGTCCTGCCACTTTGGTGGACGCGAGCACGCTATCGAAAGGGAACCGATCCGCTTCCTCCCCGGCGGACGAGACCTGAACTTCCCCAAGGCGAATGGGTCCTTGGCTACCGAGGCGCGGTCGAGCGCGTATGTCATCAACTCGATCTGCGCACAATGCCACTCGTCATCGGTGCGCCGCTTCCCGAACGGGGCTGCGGTGCTCAACTCGAGCGAGGCGACGGACCTGCGCAACGGCGCCTGTGCGTCTGCGATTCGCTGTACCGATTGCCATGATCCTCATCGTTCTGTGCGTGAGAGCGAGGACCGTGGCGAAGCCGCTGCCAATCAGGCTTGCATGAGGTGCCACCCGGCGGTCGCGGACGCGCCGCGAGAACACTCGGCCCACTCCGAGGCAGCCACGTGCCTCGACTGCCACATGCCCCGAATCATGCAGGGGTTGGCCCGACCCGGTCGGAGCCACAGGATCTCCAAGCCGACCGATCCCTCGATGCTCACGCCCACGACCCCGAACGCCTGCAACCTCTGTCATCTGAACAAGCCGCTGGCGTGGACGCTTCGCCACCTCTCGACGGACTGGAACTGGACGCTTCCCGACGACCTGGAGGCCGGCACGAGCGAGACGCCTACGCGAGACCTGTGGCTCGAGCATGCCGATCCGGTCCTCCGACTGCTGGCCGCAGGAGAGCTCGCGAGGACAGCACCAAGCGAGGATGGGCTGGCGGATCTCGTCGCGGCGTTGAACGACCCGATCCCCATCAACCGCATGCTCGCCAAATTCGCGGTAGAGGACTGGATCGGACGCGGGCTCGATGCCGACGAGTACTCTCCTTTGCTCAGAGGCGATGAGCGCACGCGCCAGGTGAACCACCTGCTGAAGTCCTTGATCCAGGAACTCCCGAAGTGAGCACTCCCCATGCGCACGCCCTGCGTCGGGGTGCCCCCCCGACGCGATCACGATCTGCTAAACTGCTGATCGATCGCTAGAGACCGGCTTGGCACGACGGAAGCAGAGCATGAGCGTTCCCCTCAGACTTCTCGCACTCTTGGTCCCCCTTCTCCTCGCATCGGGTTGCGGCTACGGCTCCGCCGTTGCGTTCGGAGCCAGCCAAGGTAATGACGCAGGTCCCACCCCAGTGATCACGAGCCTGAGCGTCTCGGAGCCGGCCGCCTCACCGGCTCAACTTCGGCTCGAGCTACGGAATGCCTCAGCCTTCCTCGAACTCAGCTACTCCTTCTCGGGTAGCACTGCCGAGCACCCCATCAGAGCCCTGAGCCAGACCGGAGGGCCGCTCGGAACCGGCGTCCCCGGCAACTTCGATCCTGGTGTACTCGCATTCGAATGGCGTTTCGACCAGGAGCCCGCGTACCCGGCCGGGGCCCCGCTACGTCAAGACGTTCGAATCGTAGCCCGGCTCAACGGAACCCTGGCAGCCGAGACGACGACAGACTTGGGAAACAGCCCCCCCACGATCACCGAGCCAGCCGTCGAGGCAGGCGAGGTGTCTGGAAACGCGGGTCTCTCTTTCCGGGTAGCGGACTCGTCCGGCGACCAGGTCCGTGTCCGGATCGAGTTTCGCCTGGAGACCCATCCCCCTGATCAGTGGGTCCTCGTCCGCCCTGCATTGTCGGACTCGACGCCCGAGTTCGCGGTCGATGGCGTCCCCGCTCCCCCGGGTGGCGTGCGCATCGAGTTCATTTGGGACACCGAGCATGACCTTCCGGCCCTGGACGAGCTAGTTCGACTTCGCCTCACACCCCATGACGAGCTAATGACAGGGAGGTCCGTCGAGATCACCGACGTGCAGGTTGACAACAACAGCCTGCCGCTCGCATTTATCGACAGCTCACTCGTCGGGACGTCCGATACGCGGCTTGGTATCCCCGTCACGATTCAGACCACTGACGCGGAGGGGGACGAGCTCGCCTTGGCGGTCCAGGTCCGGCGCCCTTCCGAGTCGTTCCCTGCGCTTCCTCCTGACCGCGCATCGATCGATGCGATCCTCGCGGACGGCGAGCTCCGGCAGGCGCATGGAATCGTGACTGAGTATCCCAGCTACCAGTACTTCGAAGCGGAAGTCCGCGGGCCGAGAGAGCTCTTCGTCTCGACCTCCAGCGGACCCAACTTTGATCCGCCCTCACGCAGCCGGATCGACATTCTCCGACGCTTCAGGGCTCCAAGCCCCTTGGCGGAGCAGACCGGCGTTTCATCGCCGCTCGTGGCGCCGGTCGGCATACACGCCCTGAGACCTGACCGCGCCGTCGTCCTCGATGTTCTTCCAGGGATGCTGGCCCTCGTCGAGCTCGATAGTTCGCGTAACGAGGTCGTCCGCACGATATGGAGCATGTCCGGCGACAATGGTCTCCTCGCCAGAGAAGACTCGGAGGCCAGCCTCGTGCTCGCACGCCTCGGCCCGGACTGGTCCCTTCACCGCGTCAGCCTCGTTGACGGGACGAGTCATTTCCTTTCTGCAGGAGCCGATCCACGCCCTATCTCGGACTTCCTTCCTATCGGCTCAACCAGGGTCGTCATGGCGCTCGGCAACGATCTCGTCGAGTTGGACTACGGGGCACCGAACCCCGGCCTGACAGTCGTACTCTCCGGCCTACAAGACCCTCAAGGACTTGCGTTGTCTACCCCGGGATCCACCCGCCGCATCCTAGTCTGTGAACGCGACGCCGCCCGTGGTCGAGGCCTCATCTCCGAGGTAGACCTCGGTAGCCTCGAACGTCGTCGTGTCGCCACGCTGGAACGAACCCACTATGCCCAGCCATCCAGGATATCCTGGGAGGCTGAGGGACGCCGATTGCTGATCGTTAGCCAGCACCAGACGACAGGCAACTCGGCCTTGCTGGCACTCCCCCTTCAGGCCCCCTCCCCTTACTTGGTTGCCAGCCTTCCGGGCAACGACCATCGGGTTGGTGTAGCGGAGGATGGCCTACGCATGATCGTCTCGCGTGACTCGGCGCCGACCGAACGTACATCGGTCGGTGGCGGCGTCTTCCAAGAGCTGCTCACCGACGGATGGGATGCCCAATCCCGCACACTCACGACGACCGCTGATATTGTGGCAACCGGGCGCGTACGCATTCGAGTCGAGCAGCGCGACGAGATCCTCAGGTCGTCGCCGGATGGGGCGCAGGCGCAAATCCTCTGGGATTCGCGGCCATTCGAGCGCGAAGGAGCCGCCCTCCGTGTCACGGCCTACGACCAAGAACGAGGTTCGACTAGCGTCGAGACCAACAAGCAGGCAACCAGCCCACTGCAGCACGCGAGTACGTCTCAAGTCTCGGGCGCATTGGCCGGTTCGACCATAGATCACATCGACTTCGAAGGGGACAGTGACTTGGACTTGGTCGTCTCCAACACATTCTCGGGAACAACGGTCTTGATTCGCGAAGCCGACGGCTTCTTCGCCCAGCCCGTCTCAGGCCTCGGCGATACGTTCTTGATCGTTGACCTCGATCTTGACGGAGATGCGGATGCTGTGGCTCGCGAGAATGGGCCGAGCGCTGATGTGCATCTCTGGTTCCAATCGGATGCAGCATTCTCACCCAGTACAAGGATCTCGGGCTCCGATCTGCGCTTTGCGCTTCCCGTGGACTGGAACAGGGACGGACGCATCGACATCGCGGCTCTCGAAGCAGGGGACGCCCACATTTCGCTGCAAGGTGCGGACGGGACCTTCGCCCCACCCTCACGGCTCGGGCCCCTCGTCTCGAACTACTTCGACCCTCAGTTCACTGATCTGAACAACGACGGACGCATCGACCTGGCGTTCCGGCAAGGCGGCTGGGCTCACTTCCTTCACCAGAACGGCCAAGGCACACTGGATTCGCCAGTGGTGCCGGACGTAAGCGACGTCTTCGGAATGGGCTACATCAACGCGGACTCGAGGATCGACCTAATCGCGCTCTCCGAGAGCGGCGTCTTCTCGTACATCCAATCGCCCTCCGGCGTTTTTTCGAAGAGCCCCAGCCAGATCATCCTGGGCCCTTCGAATGTAGTCGACATCTTCCTTACCGACTTGATCGGTGATGGCTCTCTCGATCTCCTAGTAGAACGGGGATCATTCGGCGGCAACGGAGGCATATTGGCGTTCGAGGGTCGGGCCAACGGTGAATTCGTAACCCCGGGCGCGCTCTTCTTCGATAGCGCGGTCGCTGCCTTGGTTGCAGGTGACTTGGACGCCAACGGCACTAGGGATGTCGCTGTAAAGCAGTTCGGTACAACTGTGAGCTTGGTTTCGACACCAGCGCCCGGCAGCTTCTCGAGCGAACCGGATGAGATTGAGTGCAACACACCAACGGCGAACTCTTCAACGCTAGCGGTACTCGACCAGACCGGCGGTCCGGCCCTCGACCTGTTGCTGGGCCAGGATGCGCGCGTGGTCGAGCAAGCACCCGGACGCTCGTTCGGACTTGGGCCAGGCCTTCAGCTTCCTTTCGCGGCATCCGCCTTCGAAGCCGGGGACTTCGATGGTGACGGGAACCATGACTACGTCGTCGTGAGTGGCCAAGGCGGCAACATGGCGACGGTCGACCTCTACACTCGCTCAGAGTCTTCGCAAGAGTATGAGCTCAGCGCATCGATGGACCACCCCGTGCCGCCCAACGGAGCCGAACTCGTCTCACAGGGAGACCTCGATCTCGACGGGATTCCTGAAGTCTACCTCGTAGGTCGAGACTTGCACGTCCTTGACTTCGCCAGCCGGACGACACGGCTCATCCCAGCGTCGCTCGACTCGCCGCGCCACGTGCGTTCGACCGACCTCGACGGCGACGGCTTGGGCGACCTGCTCCTCAATGATATCTCTTCGACGCAAATTCTCTACGGCGAGCCCGGAGGAGGCTTCGACGCGGTCGACCTGGGCGCAAGGGCTGAGGCGCTGACCACGGCGGATTGGAACGGCGACGGCCGGCAGGACATCCTGACAGTGGAGAATTCCGTTGGGATCTTGGCCTACCTCCAGGAAGAGGCTCGCGACTTCGGTAGGGTCATCGAGATTCGAAGCTCGAATCCTGACGATTTCTTCTGTGACGCCCGGGGCCTCGTAGCAACAGACTTGGATCGCGATGGGGATACGGATCTCTGCATCCTCGAGATCGGTACCTGCGGAAAGAGTGGTGCCGGCGCGATTCGCTTGGCCTACCAGCGAAGCCCGAGCGAAGTGCGGGTCGACCACTTCATGAACCCCAATCAAGGGCACTACAACTACTCTGGCCTGCTCCTGGACC
>JAJFFA010000839.1 GCA_021776885.1 Planctomycetota bacterium | reverse complement strand
GAGCGCGGCGCGATCCCGTCGCGCAAGGCGGACGCCTTCGTCGGCCAGGGAATGGTCACCGGCCCGATCCACGCCGACGCGGCCTTCCTGGTGCTCGAGCTCGAGCTGGAGCCCGGGACGTTGATCACGCCCCACAACCATGTCGGCTGGTCCTTCGTGTCCCTGGCCGTCGAGGGGGAGGCCCTGGCGCGGCACTTCGAGCCCGAGGGCGAGGACGCTCCGCCGCCGTCGGAGGTGGGCGCCGAGCTCGTGCTGCGCGAGGTGGCCTCGACCCGCCTCGTGCCGGGGCGCACCACGGCCCTGACCCGCACCCGGGCCAACATCCACGACTTCCGCGCGGGGGAGGAGGGCCTGCGCATGATCGACTTCGGGGTCCACTTCCCGGATGCGGGCGCGGGCCCCGAGACCTTCTCGGCCCTCGAGATCGAGGAGCAGGCCCTCGACGCGCAGGAGCGCCTGTACGGGGCGCGCTGGCTGGGCAACATCTACGCCAAGAAGTAGGGACTCCACGGGTCTCACCGCCCGCGGGTGCCCACGGTTTCGGGCAATCTGGCGAGGTCGAAGCGCAGGGCACTGCATACAAGAGGGGAGCATGCGACGGCTCCCCCTGCTCCTGCGCCTGGCCCTGACCCTGGCCCTGACCCTGGCCCTGTGGACGCCGGCCGCCCGCGCGGCGGGTCAGCTCGGCTACACCCTCAGCGACCGTCCGGCCGCGGGCGGCGGTGCCTGGGAGGTCGACGTGCTGCTGGAAGGCGCGCGGGCCGGAGCTGCAGTGACCTTCGTGCTCTCCGCCTGGGGCGACGGCGCCACCCAGCTCGAGCTGCTCGAGAGCGAGCCCGGTCCGGCCGAGGCCGGGGACCGCTCCTGGCGCCTGTCCGCCTCCGCCAGCGGCCGCGCTCGCCTGCGCTACCGCATGCCCGTCTTTGCGGCGGGCAGCCCCGGGCACGAGCGCCACGGCCTGCTCACGGCGCGCGGACCCGAGCACGCCTTCGGCTACTCCTGGAGCACCCTCGTCGACGTGCGCGTCGACGGCGCGCTCTTCGCAGGGCCGCGGCGACTGGAGCTCGTCGCCAGTGGCGTCGAGCCCTACACCGAGGTCGTCACGGGCTGGGCCGGGAGTGCGCCGGGACGCCAGGTGGTCGAGCTGGACGCCCGCATGGGCAACGCGCCCATCGTCTTCGGCCGGCCCCGGGCCCGGATCGAGGACGCTCGGGTCGAGGTCTTCCAGTTCGGCCGCGGTCCCGAGCGCAGCGAGGTCGTGGCCCAGGTCGTGCGCAGCACAGCGCCGCTCTTCGCGCGCCACCTGGGCCAGCCGGCGCCGCGACCCTACCGCGCCTTCGTCACCGACCTGCGCGGCGGCGGCATGGGCAGCGAGTTCGGCCTGCGCATCGGCTCGGCCGAGGGCGAGCCCGCCGGCGCCTCACCCTGGCTGTCCGCCCTCGTGGCCCACGAGCTCTTCCACCACTGGCTGGGCTCCGGGCTGGCCGAGGAGTCCCCGGCGCTGGTCTGGTTCAAGGAGGGCTTCACCGAGTACTTCGCCCTGTGGCAGGTCGCGGCGGCGGGGCTGGTTCCGCGGGACGGGTTCGCCCAGCGCCTGCTCGAGCACGCGGCGATCGCAGCGGCGCGCTCCTCCGCCGGTCAGGTCGCCTTCGGCGACGCCGACGTGACGTGGCGCGACGGCGACGGCCCCAACGAGACCCTCGTCTACTCCGGCGCGCCGCTCCTGGCCCTGTGCATGGACGCCGAGCTGCGCGCCGCGGGGCACCCCGGCCTCTTCGAGCTGGTCCATGACCTGTTCCTGCTCGAGCGCCCCTACTCCCTGCTCGACCTGCGCACGTGGATGGAGACCCATGACCTCGGTCCGCGCTACCAGCGCTCGATCGCCGGTCGCGCTCTGCCCTCGGTCGACGACTCCCTGGCCCTGGCCGGCTTCACCCGCGTCCAGACGCCGGTGGACCTGGCCTACCTGGGCATCCAGGCCGATGGTCCGAGCGCCGGGGCCACGATCCTGGCCCTCGACCCCGATGGCCCGGCCTTCGAGGCCGGCGCCCGGGTCGGGGACGTGATCAGCGGTTTCTGGCCCGCGCGTGGGGACCCGATCGATGTCTCGGGCGCGGAGGTCGACTACTCCTTCGGCCTGGCCGCCTTCGCCCCGGGCTACCCGGGCAGCTACATCGGCGTGGTGCGCGACGGCGCGGAGCAGCAGCTCTTCGTCGAGCCGCGGCTGCTCGTGGGGGCCGGCGCCCTGCCGGGCTGGAGCGCGCAGGGCACGGCGGCCTTCTTCCGCTACGAGCCCTGAGCCGCGAGGCGCGCGAGCTGCCGGTCGTGCAGCCGCGAGAGCAGGACCAGGGAGAGTGCCGCCCCGCCCAGGGCCAGGGCCATGTCCCACTGGGTGTCCCACACGTCGCCCTGGGTGCCGAGGAAGTCCTCCGCGCCTTCGCCGCCGGCCAGGGCGGCCCACCACTCGAGCAGCTCGTAGAAGGCGCTGAACGCCAGGCACACGCACACGCACAGAAACGCCAGCCAGCGCCCGCGCACCAGGGGCGAGGTGCGCAGCAGGATCTCGCGCGTCAGGATCGCGGGGATGAAGCCCTGGGCGACGTGCCCGATGCGGTCGTAGGGGTTGCGCTCCCAGTCGAGGGCCGCGCGGATCCACTCGCCGAGGGGTACGCGGGCGTAGGTGTAGTGTCCACCCAGGGCCAGGATCAGGGCGTGCACGAACAGCAGGCGGTAGAGCAGGGGCGTCAGCGGAAAGCGCCGCCGGGTGGCGAGCAGCAGTGGAACACCCACGAAGATCGGCCCCACCTCGAGCCACCAGGTCGTGCGGTCGAAGGGCGCGCGGGCCGAGACGGCCACGGCCACGGCGCACAGGGCGAGGAGCAGGGCGGGCTCCCGCGACGGTCGAGAGCTTGGGCTCGGGTTCGGACTCGGCATCGGCGCCCTGCACCGTACGCGTTTATGCTCTCGGGATGCGACCGCCTTCCCCCGGCCCCCGGCGCTCCGAGCTCGCCGGCGTGCTCGAACAGACCGCCGCCGCCGCCGCCTCCGACCTCGAGCGCCTCGACGACCTGCCCCTGCGCC
>JAJFFA010000838.1 GCA_021776885.1 Planctomycetota bacterium | reverse complement strand
CCGCGCCGTCCTGGTAGGCGCGCAGGCCGAAGGGCTGCCCGGCGCGGGTCGTCTCGCGCAGGCGCACGTCGAGGGGATCGCCCTCGATGTAGCCGCCGCGATCATCGACCGGGAAGCCGATGCGGATCAGGGCCTGCTTGACGGTGCCGCGGGTGAGGTGCGTGACCCACACGCGTCCCTCGTCGTCGACCTCGCACAGCTTGGCGATGGCCTCGTGATTCAGTACCTCGCTCAGCACCGTCGGGTCCCCGGCCACCAGCTCGAAGCGTGCCTGGGCGGCGGTATCGCCGTTGGCCCCGCGCTCGATGCGCAGCATGCCGTAGCGCTGGATCCAGGTGCGCACCTGGTCCAGGACGCCGCTGGGCACGGGCACGCACGAGAGATCCTCGAGCACGCTCTGGATGTGATTGGCACTCAGCCCCAGGGCGGCGGCGTTCCAGACCGAGACCGGCGTGATGCGGTACGTGTGCAGGTAGTCCGGGCTCTTCTCGAGCTCCGCGAAGGGCGCCAGGGCGTCGCGCGCCTCGACGTAGCGCGGGTGCTCCTCGGTCATGGGGCGCCCCTCTTCGTCCTTGCCCGGCCGCCCCTTGGCGTCCATGACCGTGCGCACCGTGTGCAGCATCAGCGTGCGGTCACTCTGCACGATGAGCGGGTTGTCGGGCAGGAGGCTCATGAGCCCGCCCCCTGCTTCGCGGCTCGCTTGCCGGGCGGCCGTCGGCGCTGCCTGCCCTTGCCCGCCTTGACGCCTCCACCGAAGAGCCAGGGCCCGGTGATCGAGGCCGGATCGGCGCTCAGCTCGCGCGGCGTGCCCATGGCGATCACGCGCCCGCCCGCTGCGCCCCCGGCCGGCCCGATCTCGACCAGCTGGTCGCAGATCGACAGGAGGTCGGTGTTGTGCTCGATCAGCACCACGGCGTTGCGGCGTCGCGCCAGGCGCCCCAGCACCCGCGCCAGGTGCACCGTGTCGGTGGCGGAGAGCCCGGTGCTGGGCTCGTCGAGCACGACCACGCTGGGCCCGCCCTCCGCGCCCTCGGCGCGCAGCAGCTCGGAGGCCAGCTTGACGCGCTGCGCCTCCCCGCCCGAGAGGGTCGTCGAGCTCTGCCCCAGCCCCAGGTAGCCCAATCCCACGTCCGAGAGGCACTTGAGGATCGTGCGCGCCTTGGGCTGGGCCGCGAGGAACTCCAGGGCCTCATCGACGGACATGGCCAGCACGTCCGCGATCGACTTGCCGCGGAAGCGCACCTCGAGCACCTCGGGCAGGAAGCGCCGACCGTCGCACTCCTCGCACACCAGCCACAGGTCGGCCAGGAACTGCATCTCGACCAGCACCAGGCCGCGACCCTCGCAGGCCGGGCAACGCCCGCGGGTCGAGTTGAACGAGAAGCGCGCCGCCTCGAAGCCGCGCACCCGGGCGTCGGGCGTGCGCGCGAAGAGGTCGCGCAGGGGCGCCATCAGGCCGGTGTAGGTGGCCGGTACGCTGTGCGGCGAGCGGCCGATCGGGCTGGCGTCGACGACCACCACGCGCAGGGCTCCGCCGCGCGGGCCGCGCAGGGTCTTCCAGCGCCCGCCCGACGCCTCGCCGCAGAGCGCGGGCACGAGGGTGTCGAGCACCAGGGTCGACTTGCCCGACCCCGACGGGCCGCAGACCCCGGTGATCGCGCCGAAGGGCACCTCGAGGTCGACCCGCTTCAGGTTGTGGGTCGAGGCGCCGGAGAGGCGCACGGGGGGCATGCGCGAGGGCAGCGCCGCGGGCACGTCGTGCTCCGCGTCCCGGGCCAGCTCCTCGTCGAGGCGCACCTCGCCGCGCAGGTAGGCGGCGGTGCCCGACTCGGGGTGGGCCATGACCTCTTCCGGCGTTCCGCAGGCGACCACGTTGCCACCGCGCACGCCCGCCCCGGGCCCCAGGTCGACGATCCAGTCGGCGCGGCGCATCAGGGCGCCGTCGTGCTCGACCACGATCACGGTGTTGCCGCGCTCCTTCAGCCCCAGCAGCGCGTCGGTCAGGCGGTCGACGTCCGCGGGGTGCAGGCCGACGGTGGGCTCGTCGAGGACGTAGCATACCCCCACCAGCTCCGAGCCCAGGCTAGCGGACAGCCGCACGCGCCGCGCCTCGCCGCCGGAGAGGGTCGAGGTCGCGCGCTCGAGGGTCAGGTAGCCCAGCCCGACCCGGTCGAGCAGGGACAGGCGCGAGGTGAGCTCGGCCAGCACCGCCTCGACCGCCGCGACCCGGGCCGCCGAGAGGCGCAGGGACGAGAGCCAGGCCAGGGCCTCCTCGACGGTGGCGCCGAGCAGCTCGGGCAGGCGCTTCTTGCCCAGGGTCACGGCGCGGTAGCCGGGCTTGAGCCGCTCCCCCTGGCAGGCGCTGCAGGTCGTCTGGCGCATCACGCGCTCGAGGATCGCGGCCCACTCGGGGTCGTCCGTCTTGCGATGCCAGGCATCGACGTGGCCGCACAAGCCGGGCCAGTCCGATGCGAAGCTCTGGGTCACGTCGGTGTTCTGGGTGTGCTGCTCCATCTCGACCGTGTAGCTCGCCCGAGACCCGGTCCCGTGCAGGATCAGGGCGACCTGCTTGTCGCTCAGGCTCTCGAAGGGTCGCTCGATGTCGATGCGGTGGGAGCGCGCGACCTGGCGCAGGAGGTTCTCGTAGTACCCCTTGCCCTTGGCCAGATAACGCCCGAGCTTGCCACCGATCGCCGCTCCGGTGATCGGCTCGGCGGGGTCGCTGATCAACAGGTCCGGAGCGCACTCGACGTTCTTGCCCAGGCCGTCGCAAACGCCGCAGGCGCCGACGTGGGTGTTGAAGGAGAAGTGCCGCGGCTCGAGGGCCGCGTCGAGCTGGAAGCCGCAGCGCGTGCAGGCCCCGCCGGTGCCGTACTCGGTGCGTTCACCCCCGCGCACGACGACGCTGACCCGGCCGTGGGCCACGGCCGCGGCCTGCTCGATGGCCTCGGCCAGGCGCGCGCGCACGTCCGCGCCGAAGGACAGGCGGTCGATGACCAGGTCGATGGACTCGAAGGCCTCCCAGTCGGGGGCGTCACCGTCCAGGCGCACTTCGCTGCCGTCGCACAGGAGCCGCGCGTAGCCGGCCTTCTTCCAGGCCTCCACGCGCCCGTCGAGGGCCGCCGCCAGCCCGACCTCACCGGCTCCATCCCCGGGGCTGCGCATGCCATGGCCGACGATCGGCGCGACGACCCAGCCCTTGGGTGCCTTGCCGCCCTCCTGCTCCAGCGCCTTGAGGATGCGCCGGGCCAGGACCCCCGGGTCCTTGCGCTCGAGCTTCTCGCCGTGCTCCGGGCAGCGCGCCACCCCGGCCCGGGCCCAGAGCACGCGCAGGTGGTCGTGGATCTCGGTCGTCGTCGCGACGGTCGAGCGCGGGTGGCTGCCCACGGTGCGCGCCTCGACGGCGACCGACGGCCCCAGGCCCTCGATCTTCTCGAAGGGCGGCTTGTCCTTGGTGCCCAGGAACTGGCGCGCGTAGGTCGACAGGGACTCGACGAAGCGCCGCCGCCCCTCGGTGTGGATCGTGTCGAGGGCCAGGGAGCTCTTGCCCGAACCCGAGGGCCCGGTGATCACGGTCAAGGAGTCGCGCGGGATCGAGACGTCGATCGACTTCAGGTTGTGGGCCCGCGCGCCCTCGATGCGCAGCTCGCGCGGCGGCACGATGGCCTTGCGCTTCGAGGCCTTGGTCCTGGAGCGGCCGCGCTCGCGCGCGTCATCGAGACCCGCCAGGGCGCGGCCCGTGTAGGACGCGGCGCAGGCCTCGATCTCCTCCGGGGTCCCGGCCACGATCAGCTCACCGCCCGCTGCGCCGCCCTCGGGCCCCAGGTCGACGACCCAGTCCGCGGCGCGCACCAGCTCGAGGTTGTGCTCGACCACGAGCACCGTGTGCCCCATGTCGACCAGCTTCTGCAGGGCCCCGACAAGGCGCCCGACGTCGAACATCGAGAGGCCCGTGGTGGGCTCGTCGAGCAGGTAGAGAGTGTGCCCCTTGGGCCGCTTGGCCAGGTGCGTGACCAGCTTCAGGCGCTGGGCCTCACCGCCCGAGATCGTCGTCGAGGGCTGCCCCAGGGTCAGGTAGCCGAGCCCGACCTCCACCATCAGCTCGAGCGGCCGGCGGATCTTCGGGTGGTCGCGGAACAGCTCGAGGGCGTCCTCGGCGGTCAGCGCCAGGACGTCCGCGATGGTGTGGCCGCGGTAGCGCACGTCCAGGGTCTCGGCCTGGAAGCGGTGCCCGCCGCACTCCTCGCAGGGCACGGTCACGGGCGCCAGGAACTGCAGCTCGACGTAGTTCGCCCCGGCCCCACCGCAGGTCTCGCAGCGGCCACCGGCGACGTTGAACGAGAAGCGACTCTTGGTGTAGCCGCGCACCCGCGCCTCGGGCAGGTCCGCGAACAGGTCGCGGATCGGGGTCAGCACCTTGGTGTAGGTGGCCGGGTTCGAGCGCGGCGTGCGTCCGATGGGCGCGGCGTCGATCCCGACCAGCTCGTCGATGTGCTCGAGGCCCTCGATCGCGTCGTGGGGCGCGGCGTCGGGGGTCTCGCGCTCGAGGTGTCGCACCACGGCCCGGCGCAGAGTGCGCCCGATCAGGGTCGACTTGCCCGAGCCGGAGACGCCGGTGATGACGGTCAGGGTGCCGAGGGGCAGGGCCACGTCGATGCCCTTCAGATTGAAGCCCCGGGCGCCGCGCACCACGAGGGAGTTCCCGTTGCCCGCGCGGCGCGTCTCGGGCCGCGGCATCTCGACCTCGCCGCGCAGCACGCGCCCGGTGACCGTGTCCGCCTTGGCCACCTCGGCCGGGGTGCCGGCCGCGCAGAGCTGGCCGCCGTGGCGCCCGGCGCCGGGGCCGATGTCGATGATCCAGTCCGCGGCGCGCAGGGTGGCCTCGTCGTGCTCGACGACGATCACGCTGTTGCCCACGTCGCGCAGGTGGGCCAGGGCGCCGAGCAGGCGGTGGTGGTCCCGGGCGTGCAGCCCGATGGAGGGCTCGTCGAGGACGTAGAGCACACCCTGCAACCCGGCGCCGAGCTGGGCCGCGAGGCGGATGCGCTGGGCCTCGCCGCCCGAGAGGGTGTCGGCGGCGCGGTCGAGGGTCAGGTAGCCCAGCCCGACGCGCAGCAGGAACTGGGCGCGGCGCAGGGCCTCGGTCACCAGGTCGCGGGCGATGCGCGCCTGGCGCTCGGTCAGGGCCAGGGTCGTGAGCGCTGCGTCGAGCTCCTCCACCGGGCGCCGCACCAGCTCCGCATAGCGCACGCCGCCCAGGCGCACGGCGCGGGCGGCCTGGTTCAGGCGGCTGCCGTCGCAATCGGGGCAGACCGACTCCGAGAGGAAGCGCTCGACCATCTTGCGCCGGCTGCCCTGTTTCCAGGCCCGCTCGAGGGCGGGCAGCACGCCGCGGTAGCGCCGGCGCCACTTGACCGAGCCCTGGAAGCGTTGACCGTTCCAGCTCGAGACGTCCTGGAAGCGCTCGGCACCGGCGCCGCGCAGGACCACCCGGCGCGCCTTGGCGGAGAGCTCCTTCCAGGGCGTGTCGAGGTCGAAGCCGCGCGACTCGCCGACCTTCTCGAGGAAGCGGAAGTCGCAGCGCGGGAACAAGAGGGCGCCGCCGCTGGCGCGCGTCACGGCCAGGGCGCCGGCGCGGATCGACTTGTTGCTGTCGCGCACCACGGCGGCCTCGGTCGGCTGGCGCAGGGTGCCCAGACCGTCGCAGGTCGGGCAGGCGCCGTGGGGCGAGTTGAACGAGAAGAGACGCGGCTCGAGGGGCGGGGTCTCCGCGCCGCAGCCGGGGCAGGCGCGCTGGGTGGAGAGGGCGCGCTCTTCCCCCTCGGCGTCGACGATCAGCTCACCCTCGCCCAGCTCGAGGGCCTGCTCGACGGCCTCGCGCAGGCGGCCGGGCTCGGCCGAGTCGGGCTTGAGGCGGTCGACGACGACCTCGATCGAGTGGCGCTTGTAGCGCTCGAGCTCGGGCACGTCCTCGATGCGCAGCACCTCGCCGTCGACCCGGGCGCGCACGAAGCCCTGCTTGCGCAGGTCGTCGAACAGGGCACGGTGGGCGCCCTTGCGGTCCCGGATGAGGGGCGCGAGGACCAGGGTCTTCTTGCCCTCGAGCTCGCGCAGGATCTCCTGCACCACGGCTTCCGGCGTGCGCGACTGCACCGCCTGGTCGCAGGCGGGACAGTGCATTTCGCCGGCTCGGGCGAAGAGCACGCGCAGGTGGTCGACGATCTCGGTCAGGGTGCCGACCGTCGAGCGCCGTCCGCGCGGGACGGCCTTCTGATCGACGGCGATGGCCGGTGAGAGTCCCTCGATCGCCTCCACGTCGGGCTTCTGCATGTGCCCGAGGAACTGCCGAGCGTAGGCCGAGAGGGTCTCGAGGAAGCGCCGCTGCCCCTCCCGGAAGAGGGTGTCGAAGGCCAGGGAGGACTTGCCCGACCCGGAGACGCCCGTGACGCAGACCAGGGCCCCGCGCGGCATCTCGACATCGATCCCCGCCAGGTTGTTCTGGCGTGCGCCGTGGATCTTGATGGTCCCGTCGGTCATGTCGGCTCCCGCCGACCTGGGCTCAGCGTGCCTCCTCCAGGCTCGCCGGAGGCGGGATCCCAGGGGGATCCAGAGGGGGCTACGAGGGACGCAGAATCGCTAGCGGGAAGCCGTCCAACATAGCAGCGCCGGGAGCAGGGCGGAAGGGACACGGGCGGGTCCAAATGAATAGGTTAGGAGCCGAGTCGGAAGGTGTTCTCGGGGCCCAGAGGGGCAGCCCAGCCCCTGACCGGGGGGGGCCCCTGCCCGCGCGGGGTCCAGGCTGGCTCCCTGCCTGCCCTCGCCCTGGCCCTCGCCCTGGCCCTCCCCGCCGGCCCCGCCCAGGACGCCCAGGACGCCCAGGACGGGATGAGGACCTGCCTGCGCGCACTGAAGGCCTCCTCACGGAGGTCTGCCAGGGTTAGGGGGCGGCGCGGTCGATCATGAACTGGACCTGGGGGTTGGCGTTCTGCGTGACCATGTGGGTCGAGGGGTGGGCGCCAGGCCAGACGCGCAGGACCTGATCGGCGAAGCCCTGACCGATCGCCTCGACCCCTTCGAAGTCGAGAATGACCTCGTCGAAGTCTTCGAGGCGATGGAGCAGGCGCTTGGCTTCCGAACGAGAGACGAAGCGGACTCCGTGCTCGAAGAGCTTGACGATGCAGCGGGTGGTGTCGAAGCGCCGATCGTGGGTGTAGGCGTCGAAGGTCTGCTCGAGGGGGGTCGGGTCGGCGCTCGGGTGCTCGATCCGGACCCAGGTGCCCGGCTGTGCGGGAACCGCGGCGATGGCATGGTCCGAACGGGCGTTGTCCACCCTCCAGGCGAGGCCATTCGAGCGCAGCTCGAAGTGACGGCAGGCCTTGGAGACGAAGAAGAGGCCTTCGCCCGTGTGCTCGCTCGGGCGCGTCGTCGCCTTGCCCTTCGAGATCTCCTGCAGGGCGGCGAGGGCGTCGGGCAGGCGCATCGATCGGCGCACACTCTCGAAGGCGCCGATACCCCGGTCCGAGATGATCAAGCGAACGGTCGCGGGATCGATGTCGAGCTGCACGCTGACCTGGTCGGCTCCCGAGTGATCGATGGCATTGTTCACGAGTTCGGTCAGTGCGTACTGCAGGATTTCGGCGGCGGGCTCGCTCCAGGCGTCGGGGGCACGCGTGCGGCTCAGCGCTTCCCACACCCGATGTTCCTCCAGACCCGCAAGCGGGTAGGTCGCGTGGAAGCCCGGCGTGGGGCTGGCCGAGTGGTAGCGCGTCGCGCGTCCCGCCCCCGTGCGCAGCAGGCGTCCTTCGGCCAGCCAGCGCGAGAGGTGGCGATGAACGGCTTGGCGCGTCGTGCCCAGCCGGGTGGCCAGGTCGGCGCTGGAGAACTCGGCTGCCTCGGAGAGGAGCGTGGCCAAGGCCTCGTCCAGTTGGCTTCGCAGTCCCATGGCGATTCGTCAACCCGGTATTCGTCAACTCGGGGGCCGGATCGTCAACATTTTGCGACATCAGCGGCCTATCGTCAACGCATTCGTCAACATCCGCCCGTAAAGTTGACGATTCGACAAGGGAGCGACCCGGATCCCGGCCCACCAGGATCCGTCGCGGGCAAGCAGGGGGCGCGGGTAGGGCCGTGCGAGGCCGGCAGCGGGCCCGCACGGAGAAACTCTCCCGCTTCGGCGATCCGGCTCCACCGCGTCCCTGAGTTGCGCGAGAATGGGCGGGCGCGCGTGCCTGGGCTCGCCTTGCTCCGGCGCACCGGCCGGTCCTCCCGGAAGACGCATGAACGCAACGACAACCAGCGGAACTACGCGAGCGCTCTGGGCTGTCGCCCTGACCGCCGTCGTCTTCCGCGGACTGCTCGTGTGCCTGGCGCCGGTGGAGCTCTTGCCGGGGGCACCCCACTCGCCCTGGGAGGAGCTGCAGCGCGGCAACGTCGCCCTCGAGCTGATCTCCGGGCCGCTGGTCCCGATCCTCGAGTACCCCTGGAACGGGTACTGGGGTGGCTCCCTCGTGGTGCCGTTCCTGGCCGCCCCCGTCTTCGCCGCCTTCGGCCCCGGGCTGATCGCCCTGCGCCTCTCGACCTCGATCTTCTACGCCCTCGCCG
>JAJFFA010000837.1 GCA_021776885.1 Planctomycetota bacterium | reverse complement strand
CGAGCGCGATAGCGAGCGCTAGGCCCTCCCCTCCCGCACGAACGAACGAACCACACGCACAAGAGACCAAGAGCCACGTATCCATGAAGAACCGAATCCAGATCCTGATCTTCGGCGGCATCCTCCTCGCCGCCTTCGCCTCGAGCGCCAACGCCCACGAGTTCAACTACTGGTTTGGCACGCCCATCAAGTGGCCGAACGAATCTTGCACCATGCGCCTGAGCTCCGTCAGTTTTGCAAGCAGCACCGTGCGCAACGCGATGCACGAGGCAGCCGACTTGTGGGACGACGCGCCCAGCGACTTTGACTTCTACGTCTTGAACGGCGACACGAGCGTCAACTACGGCAACGGCCAGAGCGAGTCTTGGTTCACCTCGAACCAGTACTACCTGAACGGCGCCCCCGCGGTGGCCTACAACTACTCGTGGGGCGACGACCTGACCGAGTCCGACGTGATCTTCGACTCCGCCGACACCTGGACGTTCGGCAACAGCAAGTCCCAGGCGACCGCGTACTTCGGCCCCGGCATCCACTTCAAGTCGACGGCCATCCACGAGCTCGGCCACTCCCTGGGCCTGGCGCACGAAGCCGACACGTACAACGTGATGGGCGACTCGCACCGCCACCTCTCCACGAACGGTTCGACCTGCCGCGCCTACCCCGGCGAGGACGCCTCCGACGGAGCCGTCGAACTCTACGGGTACGACTCCTCCTACCCGCAAGACGTCGGCATCGCCCACTGGCGCCGCACTGGCCAGAGCGGCGAGTACTCGACCCACGGAAAGAGCCGCGTCTTCCGCTCGAACGGCGCGGTGGCACCCGCCGTCGGCGTGAACGGCGACTGGGGCTGGCAAGTCGCGGCCGGTGAGTCGGTCGAGGTCGAGTTCGCATTCGAGAACAACGGCGCGAGCACCCAACGGCCCCGCGTCCGCTACTACGGCTCGACCAACGACTACATCTCGCCCAGTGACACTCTCCTCGCCAGCGGCCGACCGACCGTGTCGCGCAACACGGTCTACATGCGCCGTCAGCGCGTGACGGTTCCCTCGTGGCTCGACTCCGGCGACGTCTACTTCCTCGGCGCGATCCTCGACTACGACGGCGCGATCTCGGAGTCGAACGAAAACAACAACCGCACCTACATCGGCATTCGCATCGAGTAGTCCGGCCTGGAGAGAGCGACTAAGAAACGGGCCCCGGAGTCGCGCGAGCAGCTTCGGGGCCCAGTTCGTTACGCGCACACCGCGCGTGTGCTCCGCCCTCCTCTTCGCCAGCTCCACCTTCGCGCAGGTGACAGCCGTGGCCGTCGAGGAGACGCCGATCGAAGCCGCAGCCTTGGACGACGGCTCCTTCTTTGGCTGGTCGTTCGCGCTCGAGGGCAACCGGATGGTCGTCGGGGCTCCCGGCTTCGGATCACCGAACGATCAGACCGGGGCCGCGTTCGTTTTCCGACGGCTCGGTCCGGACTGGATCGTGGAAGACGGGCCGAGGGCCTCGTATCTGCCCAACGGCGCGGCCCTGGGAACCGCGGTTGCGATCGAAGGCGACCTCGCCGTGGCCTCGGCTCCCGTACACAACGGCTTCTCGCAGGCCTTCGTCTACCGTCGCTCGCCGGGCGGCGATTGGATCGAAGAGGCCGCGCTCGACGCGCGCCACCAGGGTGCCCATGACGGACACGGCTCCACGGGCTTCGGTTCGAGCCTGCAGATCTCGGGCGACACCATTGCCATCGGCAGTCGTCGGAGGATGGGCTCGACCCTGGGCGTCGGCGCGGTCTACGTCTACGTGAGGCTGCCGAACGGAACGTGGGTCGATGAGGCGCGGCGGATAGATAGGATGAGAAGGCCAGCCTCGGGTGCGCTGAACTCGCGGCGCGCCCTGGACTCGGTCCGGGGCGCTGCGCGCTCGTTCCTGGGTGATCCGCGACGCGAATCTTCGGTTTCTTGCCGGGCTCCCCGCTAGCGCTCTTCGATTCCCGACAGAACGTCGCGTAGCTGCGCGGTCGTCACGACATCGACGAACTTCCCCGCCGGGTCGATGAGGACCGTCGTGGGAAGCCCTGTGACCCCGTACGCCTTCGTCGTACCGCCACTCGAATCAAGGAGGATGGGGAACGGCAGCTCCCGCCCTCCCCAGTGCTGATCGACGATTGGTTCCAACTTGGAGTCCAGCTCCTCGAGGCTGGCAACGTCCTTGTTGTGGAAGGCCACAATCGCGAACTGATCGCGCACCTGCTCGAACTCGTCCCAGAGCTTGATCAGAAGCGGCAGATTAGTGCCGACGCAAGGACCACACCAGTAGGCCCAGAAATCCAAGGCCACCCACTTGCCCCGCAGATCAGCAAGCTTGGTGCTCGCCGGCAATCCACGGGAACCCGAGACGGTCCACTCCGGTGCAGTCCGACCGCGTAGGTCCATCCCCGCGGCACGCCTCACCGCAACGTCGCGGGTGATCTCTCCCGCTCCAGGAACGTCGACCTTGACGTTCTCGGTCAAGGAACCGCCCCCGTAGACCTCAAGACGATAGCTCCCGGGAGGTAGGTCGAACGAGTACGAACCCGATGTGCTCATGCATCTCGCGACCCGAGTCCCCTCCTCCAAGCAAGCGTATACGGTCGTCCAGGGAGGGGAATCAGCACCTCGCGCGTCGAACCGAATACGGCCCGTCACTCTCGTGAGCCGCCGGAGGTCGACCCTCACCGACTCTCGGCCAGCAATCTGCTCATCGGAGAGGCGGACAAACGCCCCGTTCGCGCGCTCGAAGTCCATGACCCCGAGCGCAACGCCGGCTCCCCACCGGCTTCCCGTCACATGAAATCGACCGTCCGGATAGACGTGGCCCCCCAGGTCGCCTTCCATCCGCGGACTCGAGTGGCCCTCGGACTCCATGACGTCCGAGAACCACATCGTCCCCAACGCACAGAGCTGCACGTCGCCCGTCGCGTTCAAGATCGTCCCGCGGAGGGCGAGATCAGGAAGGGGGAGGTCGAGCTTGCCGAGATCAACTTCCT
>JAJFFA010000836.1 GCA_021776885.1 Planctomycetota bacterium | reverse complement strand
TGAAGGGCTAGCCCGTCGCACGCCGCCGTGGCGAGCGAGTTGGGAGGCCCCGCGGGGCGAGGTTTCGGCCCCGTCGAGTACGATCTCGCGTCGTGGAACGAGGCATCGGGATCTTCGGCGCCGGGGGGCTGGGGCGACGGCTGGCGCTCGAGCTGGCGGCGGCCGGGACGCCCGTGCTGCTGGGCTCGCGCAACGTCGAGGCGGCGCGCGGCCTGTGCGCGGCCCATCCGGGCCTGACCTACGCCGACCCGGCCCGCCTCGCTGCGGGGGCGACCTTGCTCCTGTGCGTCAGCGATCGAGCCCTGGCCGAGGTCGCCCGCGCCTTCGCGCAGCATGGGCGGGACGCAGGCGAGGGCGTCGTCCTGCACACGAGCGGGTTCGAGGGCCTGGACGTGCTCGCCCCCCTCGCCGCCCAGGGCTGGCAGGTGGGGCGTTTCCATCCCTTGATCACGGCGCCGCCGCCCGGGCCACCGGGCGCGCGCGACGCAGGCGACGACTCCGGCCCGCGCCCGGCGCCCTGGATCACCCTCGCCGGCGCACCCGCCGCCGTCGAGCGCGGACGCTCCCTGGTGCGCGCCCTGGGTGCGCGCGAGCTGGTCCTGCGCGGCGACGACGCGGGCACCCGTGCGCGCTACCACGCGGCGGCGACCCTCGCGGCGGGTGGGGTCACCGCGCTCTTCGATGCGCTCCTCGCCCTGGCCCGCGACACGGTTCCGGAGGGCAGCGAGGACGACCTCTGCAGCGCCCTGGTCGGCCTGGCCCAGGGCGCGTTGCACGAGCTCGCGCAGCGCGGGCCCGCCGCCGCCCTGACCGGGCCCCAGGCCCGGGGTGATGCCCACGTCGTCGCCGCCCACCTGGCGGCGGTCCACGAGCTGGACCCGGGTCTCGCCCCGCTCTACACCGCCCTCTCCCGGCGCATGCTCGATCTGGCCTGCGCACGGGGTTCGCTCGGCGCGCACGAGGAACAGCTCGTGCGCAGAACGCTCGAAAACTGACATGGCCATCGTCGTCTCCTGCATCGCCGACAACTTCGACGCCGTGGCCCGCCTGGCCCTGCGCCAGGCGCCCCTGGCCGACCTGATCGAGCTGCGCCTGGATCGCGTCGGGCACCCGGGGCGCGACGCCCTGGCCAAGCTCGTGCGCGAGGTCGGCAAACCCGTGATCGTCACGGTCCACGGGCCCGAGGCCCTGGGCAGCTTCGCGGGCAGCGTCGACGAGCACCTGGCCATCCTGGCCGACTCCGCCCTGGCGGGCGCGATGTTCGTCGATGTCGACTGGACCCTGTCCCTCGAGCTGGGGGAGGTCGAGGGCAAGTGCCACCGCATCGTCTCGCGCCACGACCCCGAGGGCACCCCCGAGGACCTGACCGCCTTCGACGAGGAGGTGCGCGCCGTGCTGTACGAGGGCGATGTGATCAAGCTCGTGCCCCACGCCCGCAGCACGGAGGACGGCCTGCGGGTTCTGGCCTTCCTGCGCGAGGCGCGCGGAGGGCTGGTGGCCTTCGCCTCGGGGAACGCGGGTAGCTTCACCCGCGTCCTGGCGCCGATCTTCGGCTCGCCCTTCACCTACGCCGCCCCCGCGGACCTGCCTGGCCTGCCCGCCGCCGTGCCGACCGCCCCCGGTCAGCTGCGTGTGAACGATCTGCTCGGGCTGCTGCCACCGGGGGGATTGACGCCCGAGACGGCGGTCTTCGGCGTGGTGGGGCGGCCGATCGGTCACTCGGTCTCGCCCTTCGTCCAGGGCATGGCGTTCAAGCGCGCTCACCTCGACGCGGTCTACGTCGCCTTCGAGCCGCAGGACCTCGGGCGCTTCCTCGAGCTGGCCCAGGACGAGAACTTCCGTGGCTTCTCGATCACTGCCCCATTCAAGGAGCAGGCCTTCGCGGCGGCTGCACAGGTCGACGACGCGGGGGGGCGCTGCAAGGCGCTGAACACCCTGGTCCGCGACGGCGCGACCTGGCGTGGCTTCAACACCGACGTGGCTGCGGTGAAGGAGACCCTGGAGCGCGCCTTCCAGGTGCACGGCGAAGTGCCCGGCCGACCGGTCGCCCTGGGCGCGGCGCGGGTGCTCGTGCTGGGCTGCGGTGGAGCCGCGCGCGCGGTGCTGGCCGCCCTCTCCCAGGCCGGCGCCCAGGCGGTCGTCGCGGGACGCGACGTCGACAAGGCGCGTGCCCTCGCCCGCGACCTGGAGCGCGAGCAGCCGATCGAGGCCATCGCCTGGGACGCGATCCCGCACTGCGAGCACGACGTGCTCGTGCACACGACGCCGGTGGGGACGGGGCGCGAGGCGCAGGAGCGAGAGCTGCCGATCCCGGCGGATTGGTTGCGGCCCGGGACCCTGGTCCTGGACGCCGTGTACCGGCCCCTGCGCACGGCGCTGCTGGATGCCGCCCGCGCCCGCGGCTGCACCGTGGTGCCCGGCGCGGAGTGGTTCGTGCGGCAGGCCTGTGCCCAGTACCAACTGTTCACGCACCAGGAGCCGGACGAGGCCCTGATGCGCGCTGCGTTCGAGGGCGCCCTGGGGCTGGGCGCGGCCCATGGCGCCGCCCATGACGCCGGCTGATGGCTGACGGGGCGGCGCTGGAGCGCGGGCAGGCCCTGGCCCGATCGATCGCACTGATCGGCCCGCGCTGCGCGGGCAAGTCGAGCGTGGGGCCGCTCCTGGCCGAGCTCCTGGGGCTCTCCTTCCTCGACACCGACGTCGAGCTGGCGCGGCGCTGGGCGGCGGCGCAGGGCTGCGACCCGCTGTCCGCCGGGGAGGTCCTGGCGCTCATTGGCGTGCCGGCCTTCCGCTGCCTCGAGCGCGACGAGGTGGAGCGCGCCCTGAGCGGGCCGCCGCGGGTGGTGGCCACGGGCGGGGGCTGTGTCGAGACGGCGGGGGTGCGCGAGCTGCTCCGCGCCCGCGCCCACGTGGTCTGGTTGCACGCCCCGCTCGAGGTCCTCGAGGCACGGCTCGCGGCCGATCCGGCCCCGCGTCCGGCCCTCGATGTCGACCTGGCCGACCTGCTCGAGCGCAGGCGCGCTGGCTACGCCGACCTGGCCCGGATCGACCTCGACTCGGGGCAGTCGAGCGCAGCCCAGCTGGCGACGCGACTGGCTCAGCTCGACTGGCTGGCGTAGGCCGGCCGGGCCCGTCCTGCGCGAGGGACCGGGGCAGCGAACTTCGCGGGATGGGGCCACGGCGATGGGGGCTTTTCGGCCGATGTAAGGGATGGGTGCCCGGTCCTTCCGTATGGGCCGGGGGGCGTGTCGCCGGGATTCGGAGCGTGGGAAGCACCGGGCCTCTCCCCTCTGGTCCGTGTCCCGCCGCGCCCGTCTCCGCCCCTCCTCGCCGCCGATGAAGAACCCCCGCAGACGAAAGCTCCCGGTGCCCACCGCCGGAGCCCTCGTCACCGCGCTGGTTCTCTGCCCCTCGGCGCTGGCCCAGACCTTTCTCCCGCCCCTCGACCAGCTCGCGTCCACGACCCAGGCCGCGAACCCGTCGGACCCGGGCGCGGACGACGCCCGCTTCCGGTCCCAGGTGGCGCGCTCCCACGCCCTCTTCGAAGGACAGCGCGACGAGACCCTGCGCGAGGCCTTCGAGGCCCAGTGGGGCGAGGCCCCGGCGGCGGCGCTGGAGTCGCTGCTCCTGCGCGCGGGCAGCGAGCCGGCCCCGGCGCTGACCGCAGCCCTCTCTGTTCGGCGCGAGCAGTCCCGTCAGGATGCGCTGGCCCTGATCCGTACCGACCTCGCGGCGGGGGGCGAGCGGGCGCTGCGCTGGCTGGCGCGCATCGAGCTGAGTCTGAGCGCCGCCTCCGCCCGCGAGCGTGCCGTCGGCAGCGCGGCCCAGGACCGCTGGTGTGCGGCCGCGCGCCTGGTCGCCGAGCTGGAGCTCCGCCAGCTCGCGCCGCGCGTCGCCGCCGGACTGGCCCAGGGCGCCTCCGACCGGGTGCGGGAGGGAGCGCGCAGTGCCCTGTTCCGCTCGTTCCGCCGCTGGTTCGACGACGAGCGGACCTTCGGCGCGTTCTGGGAGCGTGCCCGCGACCTGGGACCCGACCAGCTCTTCCTCGAGGACCTGCGCGCCGAGCAGGAGCTGGCGCAGCTGCGCCTCGAGCGGCTGGTCGAGCTCGACCCGAACGAGGCCGTCCACGGCCTCGAGGATCCCGACCCCGCGCTGCGCGCCTACGCCGCCATGGCCCTGGCCGCCGGCGTGGCCGAGGATCGGGTGCGTCCCCAGGAGGCCGTCGACCAGCTGCTGCGTAGCCTCGAACAGGAGGTCGACCCGGGCGCCTTCCACGCGAGCTTCGAGGCTCTCTTGCTCCTGCTCGGCGGTGCGCCCGCGGATTCGGCTGGCGTGCGCGCGCTGCGCGAGACCCTCGATCAGAGCGCCGCCCGTCACCCGCATCTGACCTGGACCCTGGTCTCGGCCTACGCGCGCCTGCCCTGGGACGACAGCGGCGGCGATGGCTCGTCCTCCGCGGCGCCGGACTCCCTCGCCGCCGGCATCGCCCGCATCGCGGGTCTGTTCGGCGAACGCGTCAGCTCCGAGCGCCTGCTCGACTCCGATCTGCTGGCCTCGAGCATCGAGTCCCTGCGCAGCCTCTGCGCCCGCGCCCCGGCCGACGTCGATCACTCGCGCAGCCTGGCTCCGGCCCGCGACGCCCTGCGCTATCTGCTCGAGGGTCACCAGGGCTCACGCGAGGTGCGCCTGGCTGCGGCGAGCGCCGCCTCGTTCGTCCTCTCGCCCGCGGACGCCGGCATGCTGGTCGACGTGCTCCAGAGCGAGGGCTCGCCGCCCGCCCTGCGCCACGAGTTGCTCGGTTCCCTGGGGCGCCTCGCCCTGCGGGTCGAAGCCGACTCGGAGGTCGCGGCACGGGTCTTCAGCGCCCTCGTCAGCCACGTCGGCGGCCCGGACGCTGACCTGCGCCGGCGTGCGCTGGACGTCCTGGCCGGCGAGTCTCTGGAGCTCCTGGTCCAGGCCCGCGGTGCGGAGCTGCTGCTCGCGCCCCTGGTGCACAGCCTGGTGCGCGAGGATCAAGCCGAGCTGCAGGCGCGCATGCTGGCCCTCCTGGGCCGCTTCGAGGCCCCCGAGTACGTCGACACGATCCTCGACGCCCCGAACTTCTCAGCCCTGGCCGCCGGCGACTCGCGCCGCCTGTTCGAGCTGGCCGCCACCCTGCGTCGACTGGCCGGTGCGGACGCGGGGCGCGTGCTGCGGGCGGCCGAGAGCCTGCTCGGTGACTCGAATCCGGCACCGAAGGGGGACGAGAGCCCGCGCCTCGCGCGGCTCGAGTCGGCCTTGAGCTTGGCCTGTCTCTTGCCGCAAGAGGGACTCCCGAGCATCACGCCCCGGCAGCACCTCGAGGTGGTCGGCTGGGCCTCCGAGCTGCGCCGCTCCCTGGCCGGCTCGGCCGGAGCCTCGGAGGCGATGCAGCCCTTCCTCGAGCGCCTGGTCTCCGTGCACCTGCCCGGTGTGTCGCAAGCGGATGATCAGGGTTCCGAGGTCTTCGCCCACATCCGCGCGCTGCTGATGGGGGATCTCTTCCTGCTGCGCGACCCGCAGGGCGACCCGCGCGCGATCCTGTCCCAGTACCAGAAGGCCCTGGCCCTGGCCCAGGGCGAGGAGTCGCTGCAGGCTCCCCCGGGCTGGAGCCTGCCGGGCGTGGACGAGGTCCGCCGGGATCGGGCGCGCTTCCTGGTGGCCTCCGGTCGCGGGCGCGAGGCCCTGGCCGACTACCGCGCGCTGATCACCCGCGGCGGAGCCCACGCCTTGCCCGTGGCGAGCATGGCCCTCGAGCTCTCCGACCTGCGGCGCGCGGCGGCCTTGATCGGCGAACCTGCACCGGGGGCCGAGCGGGATCGGCGCGGAGCGTCGGGGGAAGCCTTCCAGGTCAGCCTGGCCCTGGTTCGTCGGCCGAACTGGCACGACGAGCCGCCGACGGTGAGACTGCAGGACCTGCGCGACCTGGCGACCCGCGCCATGCGCTCCCACGACGCGGCCGCCGTCGAGTCGGTGCGCTCGGCCCTCGCGGACGTTCCGACCCAGCCCGGGGTGCCCACACCCGACGTGCAGCCGAGTGCCGAGGTCCGGCTCTGGAGCGGGCTGGACGCGGAGCCCGACTGGCACGCCACGCTGCTCACGATCAAGGCCAGCCTGCCGACGGGGACGGACCCCGAAGCTGCGGGTGGAGCAAGCGTGGAGGGGAGCGGCGAGGCGGGCGACCAGGGCCCCACGCAGAGCCTGGACGCGCCGACCTCGAGCGACCGTCGCTGAGCGCGGCCCCAGTGCGCTGCGGGCGCTTCCGTGTCGACGCTAGACTGTGGAGGAAGCCCTGGGAGATGCTCTCCTTCGGCCCCTACCCGCGTCCTGATCTTCGGGGGCAACGATGTCGATCCACCTGTTCGCGCGGCCGCTTGTCCAGCTGGTTCTCGTTCTGCTGGCGGGGGCTTGCCTGCCCGTGCTGCATGCGTACCCCAGCGCCTCGCGGGCCGCACGTGGGTCGGAGGACGTGGCGCCGATCCTGAGCGCGGCGCGACGGGCCATCGGCTGGGGAAGCTGGCCCACGGGGCTCTGCCTGCGACTGAGTGGAACGCTGACCTACCTCGGCGTCGATGAGCGCGGCGTCACCGAGTTCACGTCGGACGGGAGGCTGCGGCAGGCCTTCGAGGGTGAGCTCGAGCGCGAGGTGCGCTTCGATGGCGAGGTCCTGCGCCTGGCGGAGCACGCGCGTCTGTGGCGTGAGCCGCAGCTGTTCGCGCGCGAGGTCGAGCTGCTGCGCGGGTGGCTGCATGGCGGCTACTGGCTGGACCCCGGGGCGCCCCTCGAGATCGCCCTCGCGGTGCCTGCGGACGCGGCCGCAGGGCCCACCGTGCTGCTCGTGCGGCTCGCCGGCGGCCTGCTCGAGGCGCGGGTCGAGCTGGACTCGGAGCACCGCGTGCGCTTGCTCTCGGTGCCCTCGGGGGACGGGTTCCTGCGCACGGAGTTCGAGGAGTATTCCGAGGTCGCCCGGGAAGCCGCCTGGGCGGACGGTGCGTTCGTGGGGAGCGGGGTGCGCATAGCGCACAGGGTCAGCGGCGAGCTCTCCTTCGGGAGTCGCTTCAGCCTGGTCGCGCAGACGGCGGCCTTCGAGCCCCTGGTGCAGGAGCGCTTCGGCCCCGCGCCCGATCGCGTCGACGCGAGCTTCGACGCGGACGTGCCGGCCGAGATCGTCGTGCACCGGGCGCGCTCGGGGCATCTGTTCGTGTCGGCCCTGGTCAATGGCGAGGACGTGGGTCTGTTCCTGTTCGATACCGGAGCCGGCTTTTCGGGCCTGCGCGTCTCCGTGGCGGAGGAGCTGGGTCTCGCGCCCTTCGGTGAGACGAGGCTGACGGGCATGGGGGGCGGGGTGACACGGGCGGGGCTGCGGCGCGCCAGGACCCTGCAGCTAGGTCCCCTGACCGTCACCGACCTGTTGCTGATCGACACGCCCCCGGGGATGCACTCCGAGGTGGATGGGATCCCGGTGGTCGGGGTGCTGGGCTGGGACATCCTGCTGCGCTCGGTCGTCGAGCTCGAGGCGGCGGGGGGGCTGCGCCTCTACGACCCCGCGCAGTACCGCCTCGCTGCCGGCGAGTGGCTGCCCTTGACGTTGCACTACAAGGTGCCCTACGTCTCCGCGCGCTTCGAAGCCGAGGACGAGGTCGAGGGGCTCTTCATGTTGGACTGCGGCGCTGCGGGGATCACGGCGCTCTTCTTCCACGATGCTGCTCAGACACTCGGGTTGCTGGCGCGAGCGGGCGGGGGCAGCGAGCCCGGAGAGCCCGATTCGACCGGACGCGGAGCGGGTGGCATGTTCCAGCACCGCCGCGAGGAGCTGGCCTGGTTCGACTTCGCCGGTCGGCGCCAGGAGCCCCTCTCCGTGCTGGTCTCGACGGCTCCGGACGGCGAGGCGGACCCGTACTCCCTGGGCTTGATCGGTGGCGAGCTGCTGAGTCCGTTCCGGGTCGTGCTCGACTACGCGGGGCGGCGGGTGGCTATCCTTCCGCGATGAAGACCGTTGCCCGCTTCGCGTTGACCCTGGTCCTCGCTGCACCCGCCCCGGCGCAGGGCCTCGACGATGCCCGTGATGCCTTGCGAGACTCCCTGCAGCGCATGCCCTTCGGCCAGGGCCTTGCGCGCAACGACGCCCTGGCCTTCGGTGAAGACCTGTTCGGCTGGACCCTGGGCGCGAGCCTGTCGTTCTAGCCGTACGGAGCCAAGCCGTACGGAACCAGGCTCGATCTACCGCCCATGCGAGCCCGGCTCGATCGTCCAGCAGCTCGGGGCCGATCTCATGCCACGTACGCCTGGTCGGCATGAAGTCG
>JAJFFA010000835.1 GCA_021776885.1 Planctomycetota bacterium | reverse complement strand
GCGCCCTTCGCGAGCTACGCCGTCCTGACCCTGGTCACCCGCGAGGGGGCGGGGGTGACGCGCTCGGCGCGCGAGCTGGGCCTCGCGGCCGCCGCCGCCCTGGCGGCAGCGGTGTTCGCCTTACTGCCCCACGCGGGGGCCGAGCATCCCCACAGCGACACCTGGAACGAGGTCGGCAGCACGCTGCGCGAGGCGGGGCGCGAGGGCGAGGCGCGGGCGGCCTGGGAGCGCGCCCTCGAGACCCGTCCCGATGCACCCCACCCGCACTTCAACCTCGGGCGTTCGATGGTGCTGGAGGGTTCCCTCGATGCGGCCCGGGCGCACTTTCGAGTGGCGCTCCAGGCCTTCCCCGAGTGGGCCGCCGACGCGCAGCTGATCCTGGCCGCCGCCTTCCTCCAGCGCGGCGCCGTCGAAGAGCTGCGCGCCGTGCTCGCCGCCCTGCGCGAGGGCGCACCCCATCCCGCGCCGGTGTGGGTCGAGATCGGGCGCCTGTCCCGCGCCAGCGGCGACGACGCGGGCGCCGAGTCCGCCTACCGTGCGGCCCTCAAGGCCGACCCGGCCTTCCCCGACGCCCACAACAATCTGGGCTGGCTGGTCGCCCTGCAGGGCGATGCCACGCGCGCCGCGGAGCACTACGAGCGCGCCCTCGCCGGCGCCCCCGAGCATCCCCTGGCCCTGGTCAACCTGGGCTGGCTGCGCGCCGCGTCGTCCGCGCCGGCGGAGCGCGATGGGGGGGCGGCCCTGGAGCTGGTGCAGCGGGCCCGGGCCCTCCTGGGGGAGCTCCCGGGCCTCGACGACCTCGAGGCGGCGGCGCGCGCCGAGCTGGGCCGTGCGGACCTGGCGCGCAGTCTGGCCCAACGCGCCCTGGACGCCGCCCGGGAGCAGGGGGATGGCGCGCTGGCCCGGGGCATCGAAGGGCGCCTCGAGGCCTACCGCGCGGGCCGCCCCTGGCGCGGAGACGCCGGCGGACGCTGAGCCCAACGGCGGTCGGCTGCGGATTGCTACACTCCCCGGCGTCGACCCCGGGTCCTCCCCCCCTTTTTCACCAGGCGGGGTCGCGCGCTCTCCTTTCAATTTCCCCCGTGCCCCGCCTCGGCCAACGGAGCGGGGTAGGTTTGCGTGGATGCCCCCGTTCGCTGCTGCGTCCGGTACGGCTTCCCCGACCCAATAGGCTCAGGTGACACAACCGGGAATTCCGAACGAACTCGCCCTCTCCACGTCCTGCTATGGAGGGAGGCTGAAGACCATCGAAGACCAGGCCTTCGCGGCTGTGGCGATGGGCTTCCGCAAGCTCGAGCTCGGACTGCTCGACAGTCCGGTTCCGCTCAACGGCTGGGCCGACTCCCACCGCGAGACCGGCATCCGCATCGACTCGGTCGTCGTGGGCAGCCTGAACCCGCGCTCGGAGAACATGTCGGGCAGCCGGCTGGGTGCCCTCGACGCGGAGATGCGCGAGCGTGCCCTCAACTGCGCGCGGACCCACCTGCGCGTGGCCCAGAGCCTCAGCGCGCCGATCGTCGTGGTGCGCGGCTGTGAGGTCGCGGACGCGGCGCTGGGGGTCGAGGCCCAGGGGCTCGGGGTCGAGCTCGAGAGCGCCTCCGGCGACGATCGCGAGGCGGTCCAGGAGAAGATCCGCGAGTTCGTGCAGCGCGTGCAGCGCAAGGGGCACCGCCAGGTCGAGCACTTCTGCCGCAGCCTGCACACCCTGGCCAAGGAGTTCCCGGAGACCAAGATCGCCATCGAGCCCGGGATGCACTTCCACGACATCCTCGGCTTCGAGGCGGTGCAGTGGACCCTGGACGACCTGAACGGCGCGGGCCTCTCGTACTGGCACGACGTCGGACGCATCCATCAGCGCGAGCGCGCTGGCCTGCCCGGCCAGGGCGCCTGGCTCGAGGCCTTCGGAAGCCGCATGGTGGGCATCCACCTGCAGGACGCCGCCGCGCATGAGGCCGAGATGCCGCCGGGCACGGGCGAGGTCGACTTCAAGCTGGTCGCGGACTACACGCCGGCCGGTGCGTCGCGGGTGGTCGAGGTCGACCCGCGCCACGGGCGGGCCGAGCTGCTGGCAGCCGTGCGCTTCCTGCTCGACCTGGGCTTCTGAGCTTCTGTTCGAGCCCAAGTCCTTGGACCGGATAGGCTTGCGCTCGTTCGGGCCCATCCTGGCCCCCCTCCGGCTCCCAAGAGGGGTTGTGGCGCCAGGGGGCTGGCAGGTGACAATGGAGTTTTGCCGGCACCCCGGCCGATAGCCATGCGTCCCGAGAGGGAGGCCCTCCAGCCCGGAGGCCTCCACCCATGAGCGAACCCGCTACACCGCGCTTCGGCGCGCCCACCGGCGCCCCCGAGCCGCTCGCCGACCCTGCCAGCCCTGCGCGACCCCCGGGTCCCGCGGCGGAGGACTCGACCTTTCCCGGCCTGCTGCCGGTGCACCACCTGCGCCGGGTGCTCGAGCGCCACGCGGGCCAGCGCGACACGCCGGCGCGCTTCCTGATCCTGACCCACCGCGGCCCGGATCCGGACGCCCTGGGAGCCTGCGAAGGCCTCAGGCGGCTGCTCTCGGCCGGGTTCGGCTTCGAGACCACGGTGGCCACCATCGGCCGCATCCACCGCGCCGAGAACCTGGCCATGGTGCGCACCCTCGAGCTGGAGCTGGCGGACTACGACGACATCGTCGCCAGCGACTTCGTCGGTGCTGCACTGGTCGATACCCAGCCGGAGTTCGGCCATACGGTCTTGCCCGAGGACATCCCGGTGCTGGCGGTCTTCGACCATCACGTCCCGCCCAAGCCCAAGAAGAACGGCGCCAAGGGCTCGAAGGGTGGCGCGGTCGGGAAGAACGGCACGCCGCCGCAGGGCGAGCTGCCCGAGATCCCGCACCGCGACGTGCGCCTGGGTGTCGGCGCGACCTGCTCGGTGATCTACGAGTACCTGCGGGATGCGGGCGTCGGCCTCGACACGAAGACGGCCTCCGCCCTGTTCTGCGGCGTGCGCTACGACACGGCCGACCTTTCGCGGAACTCGACCGCCCTCGACGAGGAGGCCTACTACGAGACCTTCCGCGCCGCGGACCGGCTCTCGATCGCCGTCATCGACCATCCCGCCTTGCCGCGCGACTACTACAAGGAAGTGGGACGCGCCCTGGCCAAGGCCCGCCAGCACGGCCCGCTGGTCCTGGCCCTGCTCGGGAAGGTCGAGAACCCCGAGTCCGTGGCCGAGATGGCCGACTTCTTCCTGCGCATGAAGGGCACGAGCTGGGTCGTCGTGGGGGGCGCGTACGAGGCGGAGTACGTCCTGTCCTTGCGCACCGACTACGCCTTCGGCAAGGCCTACCCGCTGATGCAGCGCGTGCTCGACGGGCGCGGCTCCTTCGGCGGCCACGGGCACATCGCCGGGGGTCGCATCACGCTGGAGGACACGGGCGAGAGCACGATCAAGAGCATCGAGCGCGCCCTGCGCGCCAATGCCCTGGCCGTCATCGGCGCCACGGACGACGAGGACTCGATCCCGCCCGAGGGGCGCCCGCTCACCTGACCCGCGTGACACGTCTCGTGCTGGTCGGAGGGCACGACCCCACCGGGGCTGCCGGGGTCGACGTCGACCGCGCGACCGCCGCGGCCTTCGAGGTCGAAGCCTGCGTGGTCGTCACGGCGGAGACGGATCAGGACGATGCCGAGGTGCGCGCGCTCGGGGCGCGCCCGGCCGAGGTGTGGAGCGCCGAGCTCTCGCGCGCGGCCGAGAACGGGCTCGAGGGCTTGAAATTCGGTCTGCTGCCGGGCGCAGCCGCGGTGGCGGCGGCCGCCGCCGTCGTGCGCGGCTTGCGCACCGCGCAGCCCGAGCTGCCGGTGGTGGTGGACCCGGTGCTGGCGGCTAGCAGTGGGGGGGTCTTCCTGGATGGGGCGGGGGTCGCGGTCCTGTGCAGCGAGCTCCTGGCCTGTGGCGTGGTGCTAACCCCGAACCTGCCCGAGGCGGCGCGGCTCACCGGCGCCGATCCGGGTGAGCTGGCTAGCCAGGCCGGTCGGCTACGGGCGGGTCGCGCGCTCCTCGCCCTGGGAGCCCGGGCCGTGCTCTTGAAGGGCGGTCACGCGCACGGGGCCGTGGTCCAGGACCTGGTGCTGGCGCAGGGCGCGGAGGCGCTCTGGGTCGAGCACCCGCGCGTCCGTGGAGCCCTGCGCGGAACCGGTTGCCGTTTCGCCACCGGGCTCACGGCGGGGCTGGCCCGGGGCCTCTCCCTGGTCGAGGCGGCGCGGGCTGCGTCGGCCTTCGTCGCAGCCGAGATCCGGGCCGCGGAATAACGGTCGGCGGCTTGCACCGGCGGGTTAGCGCGCTATCCTTTTCGGGCCTCATGCGGCTGTAGCTCAGTGGTAGAGCGCGACCTTGCCAAGGTCGATGTCGACGGTTCGAATCCGTTCAGCCGCTCCATTCCGGTCCCCCTTCGTCCGTGGCGAGACGATTCCGTGCCCGGGGGACGCCAGGGGACGGCGACTCGAGGCCGCCGCATCGATCTGGCCCCGGCCGATCAGAAGCGCAGGCGCAGGCCCAGCAGCACGCCCCGACCTGGCCGGTTCTGGCCCGAGCCGTGCACGCGGTAGTCGCGGTCCAGAAGGTTCTCCACGGCCAGGGTGACGTCGAGTGCCGACGAGACCTGCCAGCCCCCGCGCACGTCCCAGACGAAGTAGCCGGGGGTTCCGCCCGGCGGGATGCGCGTCGTGTCCGACGCGTCGCGGGTCGAGAGTTCGTCCGCATCGTCGGCGTAGATGGCCAGGGTCTCGGCCCACGGGCCGCGGGCGCCGCGCTCGTAGCGCAGGCCAGCCTCGGTGGTCCAGGGCATCAGCCGGTCGAGGGGTTCGCGTGAGGAGCTCGGGGCCGAGGTCGGGAAGGTGTCGACCTCGCCGTCGAGCAGGGTGGTGTGGCCGAAGAGGGACCAGTCCCGCGCCAGGTCGACGCTGGCCGCCAGCTCGATGCCGAGCACGTGGCCGTCACCGACGTTGCGGTTTTGCACCTCGGCTTCGCCGTCGGCGTTCACGTTGCCCGTGGGCACGCGCAGGATCGGGTCCTGGATCGAGGTGTAGAAGGCCGCGATCTGGGCGCTCGTGCCCTCGCCCTCGAGCTTGAGGCCCAGCTCGTACGACAGGTAGCGCTCCGGCTCGAGGCCCTCGGCCGGCACCTCGAACTCATCCGAACGGGCCGAGTCGAAGCGCGTCAGGTCCGACAGGTTGGGGGCACGGAAGCCCTGGGACAGGCCGCCGAACACGTGTGCGCCGCCCTCATCGCCGACGTCGTACGAGAAGCGCGCGCTGCCGACCAGGGTGGTCCAGTCGTCGCGGATCGAGAAGCGCGTGTCGGTCTGGGGATCGCGCACGCTGCGCGCGTTCACGGCCGCGTGGTTGAGCCGCGCGCCGAGGGTCAGGTCGAGGCGCTCGGAGAGGGCGAACTCGTCCTGGGCGAAGAGCCCGAACAGGTCGTAGGTCGCGTCGTCCGCCACCGGGCCCTGGATCGCGTCGGCGGGGTTGTCGGGGTCGGCCAGGTTGCGGCGGAAGGAGTCGACGTCGTCACGGTAGAACGAGGCGCCGACGCTGAAGGTGCCGAGGGAGGTCTGGGCGCTCGTGCCCTCGAGGGAGGCGCCGAGGGTGCCGACATCGAAGCCCTGCAGGTCGCGGCGGTTGGGCCCGGCGCCGCCGGAGGGGGGCCGGATGCGGTCGCGGGTCTCCTCCTGTTCGTGCCACGAGAGGGTCGCACGGGCCTGCTCGAAGGGCCCCTCGAGGGCGCCCGCCTCCCAGGCCAGGTAGGTCAGCTCGCGCTCCTGGTCCAGGTCGCGTCGCAGCTCGCTGCCGACGTCGGTGCCCTCGAAGGGCACGGCGAAGATCGTGCGGTGGGTGCGCGGAACGTTGTTCTGGCGCACGCGCTGGTGCAGGAAGGTGAGACGCGAGTCCGAGGAGAGCGCGTGCTCGAGCTTCACGTCCGCGTCGTACTCGTCGTAGCCCGTGTTCTCCTGGGTGCCCGTGTCCCGCCCGCCCTGGACGTCACCGAACTCCTTGCCCGTCAGGCCGACCAGCAGTCCGCTGCGTTCGCCCAGGGCGGCGCTGACTTCCGCGCGGGCGACGTGGGACTCCTCGGCGGACGACGTGCGCCAGTAGAGCTCGCCGGCCCAGGGCGTGCTGGAGTCGGCGTAGGGCCGCTTGGTGAAAGCCTGCAGGGTGCCGCCGATGGCGTCGGAGCCGTAGAGCACCGAGCTGGGGCCCTTGACCAGCTCGAAGCGTTCGACGGAGAGGGGGTCGAGGGTGTTCCAGTACTGGTTCGGGCCTGCGCGGAAGACCGAGTTGTTGAGCCGCACGCCGTCGACCAGCAGCAGGGTCTGGAAGCCGGTGAAGCCGCGGATGTAGGGCGAGCCCTGGCCCTGGGCGGTCTCCTGGACCATGACCCCGGGCACGTCGCGCAGGACCTGGGGCGTGGTGCGGTAGGTTCGCTGGAGCAGGGTCTCGGCGCCTAGCAGCTCGAGGGCGAAGGGCGTCTCGACGGCCTTGCGCGCGCTCCCGGTGGGGGTGACCACGACCGTCGGCAGGTCGGCGGGGGCGTCCTGGATCCCGCCGCTGGGCATCTGGGGGTCCTGGGGCAGGGCGAGGGCGGCCGCGAGCCACAGGGCGGGGGGGGTGGGGAGCATGCAGAGGGGCGGGCAGAGGGGCGGAGCGCGCCCTCAACGAAGACAACGAACCCCGGTTCAAGCGAACCGATTGTCCTAGAATCCGTTCTAGGCCCGACCATGCCGAGTCCGGATCCGAAAGAAGCCCCGCGCGCCCCCGCGCCGCGACCCGCCCCCGCCCCCGCGGACCGCCTGGGGCGTAGCTTCGTGGCGTCCCTCGCCTTGCACGGGCTGCTGGCTTCGGCGGCCTTCGCCCTGCCCTTCGCCGTCCTGCGCGGCAAGGCGCCCGAGCGCACGGCCTCCCTGGTCGAGGTGCGCGTCGCCCCGCGCCCGGTGCTGCCCGAGCTCCTGCCCGAGGCGGCCGAGCCCGAGCACCAGGTGCACTCCGAGCCCCTGCCCGACCCCGTCTTCCGCCCCCTGGACATCCCCGAGGAGCCCTGGCCCGAGCGCCCGCCCCTCGAGGACATCGAGATGGTCCCGGCCGAGTTCGAGCGCCTGCCCCTGGATCGCCTGGAGCGGCGCGAGGTGCTCGAGGCTCCGGCCGAGCCCGAGCCCGAGCCCGAGCCGGCGGAGCTCGCCGCCGCCAGCCCCGAGGAGCCCGGCGTCGAGACGGTCGTGAGCGCGCCGGTGCTGATCCCGGCCCTCTCGCCACGCCCGCCCTACCCACGCCAGGCCCAGCGCCTCGGCTGGCAGGGGGACGTGGTCTGCCGCATCACCGTGGGCGTGGACGGTCGCGTCCTGCGCGCGACGGTCGTGCGCTCGTCCGGGCGCGAGCTCCTGGACGACGCCGCCCAGGAGGGCGTCCTCGCCTGGCGCTTCCAGCCGGCCCTGGTGGACGGTGAGCCGGTGCAGCGCGATGTGCTGATGCGCGTCGCGTTCCAGATGGACGCGTAGCGCTCAGTCGCCGCCGCGCGCGAGACCTGCCGGGTCGCGGGGCTGCAGGCCACGGCGCACGCGGCTGCCCAGGAACAGGGCGCCGACCACGCCGAGCAGCGGCGCCAGCAGGGGCTGCGACGAACGCGCCAAGAGGTCCCACAGGACGTAGCCGGCGTCGATGCCGAAGGCGCACAGGACCAAGGCGCAGAAGAAGCGCAGCAAGCCGCCGCGCTCGGCGAAGCGCGCGAAGCCGCGGATCGAGGCCGCACACAGGGGCAGGGCCAGGGCCGGATACAGGAGCTCGGGAAGGCTCACGGCTCACGCGTACAGGGACGCGACCTCCGCGGCGTAGCCGTTGAACTCCCGCGTGGGGACCTGCTCGCCGTTCGAGAGCAGGACCTCCCGCGCCTGGGACCAGCGCGGGTGGGGGACGAGCGGGTTGACGTTCGACTCCCACGAGTACTCGTCGGGCTCGAGGTCGTTCCAGAAGGTGCGCGGGCGCTCGCGATGGAGCGTGATGCGCACGAGGCTCTTGGCGCTCTTGTAGCCGTACTTCCAGGGCACGATCAGCCGCAGGGGCGCGCCGTTCTGGGGCGCGAGGCGCTTGCCGTAGGCACCGCTGACCACCAGCGTCAGATCGTGCAGGGCCTCGTCGATGCGCAGGGCCTCGTAGTACGGGAAGGGGTAGGTCGCCTCGCGCTGGCCCGGCGCCTGGCTCGGGTCGTGGAAGCTGTGGAAGCTGACGAAGCGCGCCTCGGACGAGGGCTCGAAGCGCTCCAGGACGCGGGCCAGGGGCAGGCCGATCCAGGGCACGGTCATGGCCCAGGCCTCGACGCAGCGGAAGCGGTAGACGCGCTCTTCGAGCCCCAGGCGCTCGACGTCCTCGAGGCCGATCGCGCCGGGCTTCGCGACCAGGCCGTCGACGCGCAGCGTGTAGGGATCGAGGGCGAAGTCGAGGGCCTCGCGCCAGACCCGGTCCTTGCGCAGGCTGAACTCGTAGAAGTTGTTGTAGCGCAGGACATCGGACTCCGCGCTGCGCGGGCGACCCGCCTCGGCGTACCCCGGGTGCGCGGACGCGGCGAGGGGCGCTCGTGGTCGCATGCGCGCGACCTCACCCCGCTCGATCCAGGCGCGCACGGCACTGCGCGCACCCAGGGCCGCGGCCGAGCCGAAGCCGAGGGCGGCGAGGAAGCGCCGGCGGTGGTGGAACACGGCCTCGTCGGTGACGGAGCGCTCGGGCGGGGCGGAGGAGTCGGAGGTCATGGCACGGGCGGCCGCACCCAGGGTAGGGTTCGTGCCATGCCGACCCTCTTCGATTCCGCGACCCTCGCGGCCGTAGTGAAACGCCTCGATGGACTCGAGGTCGACGCGCGCCCCGGCTGGGGCAGCCTGACCGCGCCCCAGATGGTCTGCCACGTGGCCGACGCCATGCTCTGCGGCCTGGGCGAGGTCCCCGCGGCTGCGCAGCCCGGGCCCATGTCACGCTGGCCTTTGAACCGGCTGGTGATCCACGTCTTCCCCTGGCCGCAGGGCAAGGCCGAGAGTCCGCCCGAGTTCATGCAGCGCGCGACGCAGACGAGCCCCGAGCAGTTCGAGCCCGAGCTCGAGCGCCTGCGCGACGCCTTCGCCCGCTTCGCGGCCCGCGACGCGGGAGCGGCGTGGCCGGACAGCCCGGCCTTCGGGAAGATGCGTGCGAAGGACTGGGGCGTCCTGGGCTACAAGCACGCCGATCACCACCTGCGCCAGTTCGGGCTCTGAGCGGCGGGTGGGCTGCGTACGCTCGCTCGGACCTACACCCGGATCGTTCCCTCGAGGTAGAGCACGGCCCGGCCCGAGATGTGTACCCGTGAGCCGTGGTCGTCGCAGCGCAGGCGGCCGCCGCGGGGCGAGAGCTGCTGGGCGGAGAGGATCTTCTTCGACAGGCGCGCCGACCAGTAGGGGGTCAGGATGCAGTGGGCCGAGCC
>JAJFFA010000834.1 GCA_021776885.1 Planctomycetota bacterium | reverse complement strand
CGGGGACGAGACGTTCGGTACCGGATGACGCGCCGCTTCGCGGCAGGCTCGGCCTTGCTCGCTCCGCGCGACGGCGGCTACGCCGCGGCACCCGCCTGCGAGACTGGACTCATCCACACACGACTCGGGGATCCGAACCCTCTACAGGCAGCTTGCGCTGAGCTGGCGCCGCGTGGCGGCGCTGGCGCCCTGCTGGCGCTCGATGGCGCCTCGGCCGGCCGCTCCCATGGCGTGCGCGCGCTCGGGGGACTCGAGCAGCTCGCGCACGGTGCGCGCCAGCTCGCTGGCGTCCTCGACCTGGGCGCTGGCGCCGGCGCTGCGCAGGAGCTCCTCCTCGTCACGGAAGTTTTCCATGTGGGGACCGTGCAGGACGGGAATCCCGTGGGCCGCGGGCTCGAGCAGGTTGTGTCCGCCGTGGGGCACGAGGCTGCCCCCCACGAAGACCAGGTCGGCCAGGCTACAGACGTCCTCGAGCTCGCCGATGGTGTCGACTATCAGGGGGCGCGTCGGGTCCAGGTCCGCGCCCGCACGCAGGTCGGTCAGGAGCTGCACGTCGATGCCCTGGGCGGCGAAGGAGCGCAGCAGGTCGCGGCAACGGCCCGGATGGCGCGGGATCAGGACGACGCGTGATCCGGGGGCGCCCTCGCGGAAGGCGCGCTCGACCTGGAGCTCCTCGCCCTCGTGGGTGCTGCCTGCCACCAGCACGGCCTGACCGGGCTTGCGGGCGATGAAGCCCCGCAGCTCGGCGTTCTGGGCCAGGGGCGGGCCGTCCCCGCTGGCTGCACTGAGGTTGTCGAACTTGATGTTGCCGGTGACGACGATGCGCTCGCTGGACCCGGCCAGGGAGGCGAAGCGCTCGGCGTAGAGCTCGTTCTGTGCGCAGAAGACCGAGATGCGGTTGAACTGCGGCAGCGTGCGCCCGAAGCGCTGGTAGTTCTCGTAGCTCTTGCGCGTGATGCGACCGTTGACGACCGCGACGGGGACGCCGCGACGGTTGGCCTCGCGCAGGAAGTTGGGCCAGATTTCGAGTTCGATCAGGACCGCGCAGGCGGGCTGGATGCGCGACAGGAAGCGGCGCACGAAGAACGACAGGTCGAGTGGGAAGCCGACGACGGTGTGCTGCGCGAAGAGCTTGCGGGCCAGCTCGAATCCCGTCCCGGTCGTGGTGCTGACGACGATCTGGTGCTGCGGGTGCTCGCGCTCGAGCTCGAGCACCAGGGACTGGGCGGCCTTGACCTCCCCCACGCTCACGCCGTGGATCAGGATCGGACGGCTGCCCGCGGTCGCGGGGATGCGCGGTAGGCCGAGGGTCAGGCGTCCGAGCACCATGGCGCGGAAGCCGCGGTCGAAGAAGGAGCGCCCCACCCACCAGGGCGAAGCCAGAGCGATCAGGAAGATCCAGACGGCGTCGTAGACAGCGTGCAGCGTGCCACGCAGGAGCCCCGGGCTCGGGTCCTGGCGCAGGGGCGGAGGGAAGCTCGCGCTGGCCTCGGCGCCCCCGGGCGCAGCCGCTGTCGGGTTCGAGCCCGGGCGAGGAGTCTGCGTCACAGCTGGCGCCCCGCAGCCGAACCCTGGGTTCCGCCGTGGCTGCGTTGGGCCGAAACGAAACGGGTGTTCAAGGCCTCTAGCCGTGGCACTTCTTGTACTTCTTGCCACTGCCGCAGGGACACGGGTCGTTGCGGCCCACGCCGGCGAAGGCGGGGTCCTGCGCGGCACCCGGCGCCGCTGCGGGGGTCTTGGTCGCCTGGGGTGCTCCGCTGGCGGGCTTGGCCGCCGCCTCGCGGGGCTGCTGGGCGGCTGCCGGCTCACCGGCCTCGGCCGTCTCCGTCGCGGCGCCCTCCGGAGCGGCCGCCTCCGCAGCGGCCTTCTGGCGTCGCATCAGGTCGAAGGCATTGCTGGCGGAGACCGGGCGTCGCATGGCCTGACGCGCCTGGGCCTGGCGCACCTGCTTGCGGTAGGCCTCGATCTGCGCCGACGTCGGCTGGGGCCGTGTGCCGCCGGCTGCGGTGGCTCCGGCGACCATGCCCTTGGGGGCCAGGGCCGCATCGCGCTCGGCACGCGCCGCGCGCTCCTCGGGGCTGGCGACCTGGATGCGCAGGATCAGGCTGGAGACCTCGTCCTCGATCGCCGGCAACAGGTGCTGGTTGAAGAGCTCGGTGCCTTCCTTCTTGTAGGCGATCTTCGGGTCCTGCTGGGCGTAGCCACGCAGGCCGATGCCCTGCTTCAGGGAGTCGATGGCGTACAGGTGGTCCTTCCACTTGCCGTCGATCGCGTTGAGCAGCACGTACTGCTCGACGCGCTGCATGAAGTCGCCCAGCTCCTCCCGGCGTCCCTGGTAGCGCGTCAGCACGGTGTCGACGATCGGATCCGTGTCGGGCTCGTCCTTCTGGGTCGCGAGCTCCACCTGCGCCTCGTCGGCCTCGAAGCCGTAGGTGCGCTGCAGCCACTCCTTGTAGCCGCTCGGATCCTGGTGGTAGACGTTCGCGCCGCGGCGCGTAACGGCCTCGAGCATGTCCGTCACGCGGTCCTCGAGGCCGACGCCTTCGAGCACGTTCTGGCGTACGCCGTAGATCGTCTTGCGCTGGTGATCCATCACCTCGTCGTACTCGAGGAGGTTCTTGCGGATCTCGAAGTTGCGCTCCTCGACCTTCTTCTGGGCGCGGCCGATGGCGCGCGTGACCATCCCCGACTCGATCTCCTGCCCCTCGCTCATGCCGAGCTTCTCCATCGCGTTGGTGACCCAGTCGCGATAGAAGATCCGCATCAGGGGATCCTGCAGGGACAGGTAGAAGCGTGACTCGCCCGCGTTGCCCTGGCGACCCGAGCGCCCGCGCAGCTGGTTGTCGATGCGCCGCGCCTCGTGTCGTTCCGTGCCCAGCACGTACAGGCCGCCCAGCTCCTGGACCTCCTTCTCGTCGCTGTCGCAGCGCGCGCGCACCTCCTGGCGGATGCGGTCGATCTCCTCGAGGTGATCGGTGTCGCCCTCGACCAGGCCGGCCTTCTCGAGGGCCCGTGCCAGGCGGTACTCGAAGTTGCCGCCCAGCTTGATGTCGGTGCCCCGCCCGGCCATGTTCGTGGCCACCGTGACCGCGCTGCGGTCACCGGCCATGGCGACGATCTGGGCCTCGCGCTCGTGGTTCTTGGCGTTCAGCACCTCGTGCGGGATCTTGCGCGCGCGCAGGAGCTTGGCCAGGTGCTCGGAGTTCTCGACCGAGGCCGTGCCGACCAGCACGGGCTGCCCGCGCTCGTGCAGGCGCTCGATCTCATCGCAGATCGCGTTCCACTTCTCGGGCTCGGTGCGGTAGACGACATCGTTCCCGTCGTCCCGCGCGATGGGCAGGTTGGTCGGGATCTGGACCACGTCCAGGCCGTAGATCTTGTGGAACTCGCCGGCTTCGGTGATCGCCGTACCGGTCATGCCGGCCAGCTTCTCGAACATCCGGAAGTAGTTCTGGAAGGTGATCGTGGCGAGGGTCTGGGTCTCCTGCTTGGGGTCCAGCCCCTCCTTGACCTCGACCGCCTGGTGCAGACCGTCCGACCAGCGCCGACCGGACATCTTGCGCCCGGTGAACTCGTCGACGATCACGACCTCGCCCTCCTCGACCACGTACTCCTTGTCGAGGTTGTAGAGCTCGTGGGCACGGATCGCGTTCTCGAGGTAGTGCGGCCAGTCCTCGTTGCCCGGCGTGTAGAACGAGTCGATCCCGACCAGCTCCTGGGCCTGCACGATGCCAGCCTCGGTCAGGGACGCCGAGCGCTCCTTCTCCTTGACCTCGTAGTGCTCTTCGCGGGTCAGCTGACGCACGATCTTGTCGGCGTCGTGGTACTTGCCGATGTGCTCCTCGGCCGGACCCGAGATGATCAGCGGCGTGCGCGCCTCGTCGATCAGGATCGAGTCGACCTCGTCGACGATGGCGAAGTAGAGATCCTTCTGAACCTGCTGGTCCAGGGAGGTCTTCATGTTGTCGCGCAGGTAGTCGAAGCCGAACTCGTTGTTCGTGCCATAGATGATGTCCGACGCGTAGACCGGCCCGCGGTCGTGGGGACTCATCTGCGACTGGATCGACCCGACGCTGAGCCCGAGGTACTCGTAGACCGGCCGCATCCAGTTGGCATCACGCCGCGCCAGGTAGTCGTTGACCGTGACCAGGTAGACCGGGCGCCCGGCCAGGGCGTTCAGCGAGAGGGCCAGGGTCGCGACCAGGGTCTTGCCCTCACCCGTCGCCATCTCGGCGATCGAGCCGGAGTGCATGGCCCAGCCGCCCACCATCTGGACGTCGAAGTGGCGCAGGCCCAGGGTGCGGCGCGAGGCCTCGCGCACCAGGGCGAAGACCTCGGGCAGGATGTCGTCGAGGGTGGTCTCCTCGGCGGCCAGCGCCCCGCGGAACTCGACCATCTTGGCCTGCATCGCGTCCTGCTCCAGGCCCTCGGCCCAGGGCTCCAGGTCGTTGATCTTCTTGATCGTGGGCTCGAGGCCGCGCACGACCCGCTCGTTCTGCGACCCGAAGAGGCGCTTGAGGCCTTGCCCCATGGAATCTCCGAGCACGGAGAACTTGTCGCTGATCTTGTCCCAGTCCATTGCGTCTCTGTCTCCCGGCGCGTCGCCGTCCCGGGTACGCGGAGAAAAGGTCCCCTTTGATCCCGTCGAAGCCCCCCATTAAAGGGTCGTGACCACCCCGACGCCAACCCGCGGATCGAGATTCTTCTGGGGCCAGCCTCAGGGCAGGGTGCCCGTCGGGGCCGGCCCGCCGCGCAGGAGCCGCCCGATCATCGCGAACAGGAGCTCGCGCGGGTAAGGCTTGCGCAGGAAGCCGCTGGTGCGCGAGATCGCTGTCAAGTCGATGTCGGTGGCGGTGGCCAGCAGCACGTGGACGTCCCGGCAGCGCGGGTCCGCGCGCACGAGCTTGAGCACGTCCTCGCCATCCAGCTCGGGCATGGCGTAGTCGAGCAGGACCAGGTCGGGCAGGGGGTCGCACTTCAGGCGCTCGACCACCTGGAGCCCGTCGAAGGCCACCTCCACGTCGTATCCGCGCGCCTGCAGCACGGCCTGCAGGCCCAGGGCGACGTGGCGCTCGTCGTCGACGACGAGCAGGCGAGCGCGCTTCGACTCCTCGCGCTCGAGGTGCGCCAGGCCCTCCATCAGTTGCATGAGGTCCGCGTTGGTGGGCAGCTGGGCCTGGCTCCAGGCCTCCTCGACGGCCAGCTTCAAGTTGCGGTTGAAGTCGCGCACCTCCTGCCAGCCCTCCCAATCGGGCATGTCGGGGGTGATCTTGATGTCGTCGTGGGTGTCGACGGAGAAGAAGTACTCCTCGTGCACCAGGTACTCCTGGACGACGAACTTCATGAAGGGGTAGCGCCAGTTCCCGAGGCGCAGGGTGTAGCGCTTGAGCGCCGGTGTGTCGTCGCCCTGGGGCCGGTCGAAGCACTCGAAGAGCGCCGACAGCGTCGGGTGCGCCTCCAGCTCGGCGGGGTTCAGCTTCGGCTCGCCCTTACCCTCGGGCCAGGCGCGCTCCAGGTAGATCTGGATCGCGCGCCGCACGTGGGCAGGGGTGAGGCGATCGAGACGCATCTCAGCCCTTCCGGAATCGACACTGGCCGCTGGTCGAGCGCATCAACGGAATCTAAGCCAGGGGGCGTCCCTGGGCAACGTGCACGCCGGACCGGGGGGCTCTGGCGGGCACGGAACTCAGGAGGGGCCGGCCGGCGGCGCCGGACCGGATAGGGGCTCGGCGCCCGGCGAGGTCTCGGCATCGGTCTCAGCGGGCTCAACGTCCCCAGACGTGACGGCCTCGCGCGTGAACAGCCCGGAGGCGAGCAGCAGTACGGCCCCCACCGAGATGTACGAATCAGCCACGTTGAAGGTCGGAAAGTGCCAATCCCAGATCCCGAAGTAGACGTCGATGAAGTCGCGCACGGGCCCGAAGGGGCGCCCTTCTTCGGGAACCAGCGGCTTCAGCAGGTTGTCGTAGAGGTTGCCCAGGGCCCCGGCCAGGATCAGCACCAGGGAGCCCAGGTAGACCGGCTGGCGGCGCGGCGCCCGGGTGATCAGCAGCGTAAGAAAGATGGCCACGAGCACCCGCCCGCCGACCAGGATCCAGGGCATGTTCTGACCGCGGCCGAAGGCCATGCCGTAGTTCCAGGTGCGCATGAAGGCGAACCACTCCCCCACCAGCTCCTGGCGCGGGTGCCCGTGGCGGTCCCGCACCAGCTCCGTCGAGTCCTCGAGCACGCTGAAGACAGCGGACTTGGTCCAGAGGTCGAGGGCGATCAGGCCCGCGACCGTGAGCAGGCAGAAGAGCGTGCGCTTGCTGCGGCTAATTCGAAGCCTCCATCGCCCGCTGGCACTCGACGCAGTTGCGGGTGTGGGGCAATGCCTTCAGGCGCTCCTTGGGGATCCAGTTCTCGCAGCCCTCGCAGCGGCCATAGACGCCCTCCTTGATGCGATCGAGGGCGTCCATGACCTCCATCACCGTGTCCTCGTCCCGGGCCAGGAGCTCGAGGCTGAACTCCTGACTGAAGGCGTCGCCCTCGTCCAGGGTGGCCTTGTTGGTCGCCGAGGCGTTGCCGAGGGCGTCCAGCTCGAGACTCTCGATGTCGCCGCTGAGGACCGCGAGCATGTGCCGCAGGAGGTCACCGAGCTGTTCGAGATCCTTGGGGGTGGGCTTGCGTGCCATGGAGCGAGAGGCGCTGCCGAGCCTCGGGTTGCCTTCCCTCGGTGGGAAGAAGGGAAGGGGGCCCTGCGGGATGGGGCCGTGAAGGCGCGGGAGTATAGGGCCGGCCCGCGGGCCCCACAACTGCCCGGGGCTTGCCCCCGCCCCTCGCCCGGGCCACCCTCCTTGGGTGGCGCCCCCGCCCCCTGCCGCCCGCTCCGACCCGCCGCCCGAACCGGGTGCCGGGTTGCCCGCGCCCCTCGAGCGCGGTCGGATCGACTTTCTGGACGCCATGCGGGTGGAGGCGGGCCTCTCCCCGCG
>JAJFFA010000833.1 GCA_021776885.1 Planctomycetota bacterium | reverse complement strand
CGCTCGGGGGCAGGCCGCGCGATCGTCGGCAGGTCGAACTCGGCGCTGGTCCACGATGACTCCGCGCCGTAGATGTCCGTAGCGCGGAAGGCCAGCTGCACCTTGGCTTCGGACAACGTGTACGGCACCTGCGTGGATCCGAACAACGCGCGCTCGTTCTCCGAGCTCCCCGCCTCGACCGCGAGCGCGATGGGCGCGCGCATGCCAGCGGCGATGAACTCACACGTGATCTCATCGATTCCGTTGGGGTCCGAGGTCAGCGCGCGCACGGTCCAGCGGCCGGTGACGGGATCGGCGTGCCACTTGCCCAGGCCACTGGGCTCTGCCAGCGACAGCTCCGGGCCGCGCAGGGCGACGATGAAGGCGACCTCGGTGGCGGCAATGGGATTGCCCGCACGGTCGCTACCGGAGACAGCCAGGCGGTACATCCCGTCGGGCAGGGCCTCGTCGCGCAGGAACCCGTTGAACGTGAGATCTGCTGGAGTCGCCGTCGGATCATGCGCTTCTAGACTCCCCGTAGCGCGCGGCGAAGTGGCGCTACCCACGCGAGCGAGATCCCACTCGAGGTCCACGGCCGGTTCGGTGGAACCTGCGAGGTTGTCGAAGTGCACGGAGACTCCATCCGGGGCGGCCTCGCTGGTGGTCAGGGTCTGACCGGGCTCGAGCCCGACCAGGCGAATCGTCGGAGGGCTGCGGTCGAGGACGACCTGGTACAGCGCCTCGATGTCAGGCCGCTCACCTACCGTTTGTGCTGCCGAGTCGTAGCGGTACGAGCTGAGACGCACGGTCCACTCTCCATCTTCGGCGAGCGCCAAGGGGATCGTCGTCTGCTGCGTTTGCAGGTTGCTTAGCGCGAGACTGTCGGCGCTCTGCACCGCTTCAGGGCGGTCCGACGGCCACCAGGCGAGGTCGACGCGCATGGGGACCGGCTGTGTGCGCGTCACGACGACGGCGGCATCGCCCGCGTTCGTGAAGACGACGCCATCGGCAACCAAGCCGAGCGCTTCGCCGTTCGCCTGCCAGTCGGCGGCGAAGGTGGGCAGCATGTCCTCGAAACTGAAGGAGATCCGCTGAGTGACCTGACCGCGGTTCGAACCCGGCGCGTGGAGTACGTACGCGTCTTCTCGCGCGACGATCTCGATGTGTCCGCGGTAGGGTTCGCCGCCCTGCAGTTGCCCGAGGCCGGCGAGGTCGCCCTCGACACGGCGTGTGCCGGTCGCATGGCCTTGCATCTGCGGCTGGTCCAGGCCTTCTACGAAGACCTTCCAGCTGACGTCTGCAGGACGCGACAAGCTCGCGCGCAGGGTGGGCTGGGTGCGCGCAGAGATCACGAACGAACCGAGGAGCTTGTTCGCCTGGGGCCACTCGCCGTCCTCGTCCCGATCGGCCGACGCGTCGACGAGCGCGACGCGCTCCAGCTCGGGCTCGCCCGGGACCACGTTCAGCTCTACCGTCCGCGCCCACTCGGCTCCTGCGCGGTCGCGTACGCCCAGGGACAGCTCACTCGGTCCGACCTCGAGTCCTGCTTCGGCCAGGTCGAGGCGGTAGCGCGAGCGGCCCTCGGAGCTGGTGCCGAGCCTGAGCGAGAGCGGCGATTGGTCGCCAGAGCGCACCGTGACCTCGGCGATGTCGCCGCGCGCTTCGCCTCGCAGCGAGATGTCGAGGGTCGTGCCGTAGGGGTCGACGCCCAGCTCGAGCACTTCGTCCACGGGGCGCTCGCCCACGCGGACCTCGGCGACGTCCCACGCTCCGGCGCCGATCCAGACGAGCTTCATGGGTTGCGAGCGCACGCTGTTCCCGTCGAGCACGAGTTCGACGTGCTCTTCGAAGCGTCCCTCGGCTGCTGCGGGGGACGCCTGCAACTCGACGACGCCCGGCGTGGACCAGGCGGCCGTCCACGCGCTCGACGTCGAGCCGTCCGCGACCCGCTGTACGCTCCAGATTCCATCTGTCGCCCGGGGCAAGACGCCTTCGGCGGCGACGACCTCGAGCTCGACGCCCGGACGCCCTGGCCCGAGGAAGAGCGGCGAGGTCGAGGGGTCGACTCCATCCGCACCCAGCAGGCCGACCGTCGGCACGATCACTTCGCGGGTGGCCCAGGCCCAGCCACCCAGCGCGCCACCGACGAGCAGGAGCGGGACGGTGACCTTCGCGACGGCCTTCCAGACGGGCGGGTGCACGAGCTCGTCCAAGTACTGGTAGGCCTCGTTCGTGTCCTTCCAGCGCCGGTCCGGATCCTTCTGCAGGCAGCGGTCGATGAACTTGGCCAGCCGGTGCGGGATGCGCACTCCCATGGAGCCGACTCTGGGCGCCGTGTCTTCTTGATGCATGCGCATCACGTCGAGCCGCGTCTTCGCCTTGAAGGGAAGCTGACCCGTCAGCATCTCGAATCCGATGACCCCCAACGAGTACAGGTCAGAACGGCCATCCAGGGCGTGGATGTCCGGCTTGTCGAGGACGTGGTCACACTGTTCGGGCGAGGCGTATTCCGGCGTGCAGCCCTTGGAGCGCTTGACGCCACTGGGCGAGGTGCTCGGACCGCTGCGCGAGAACGTCAGTGAGCTGAGCTCCCCCAGGTCGGCCGGCACCGTGCCTTCCTCGCGTACGACCTGATCGCCTTCGACGCGTTCGTCACCGATGTACTGGCCGATCCCGAAGTCGATGACCTTCAGCTGTTCGTCGCGACCGCTGCGCGGCGGAATGCGGAACAGGTTGGCGGGCTTGAGGTCGAGGTGCAGGATCGACTCGCGTTTCGACAGGTGGTGAGCGGCCCGCAGCGCATCGAGCATCTGCAAGAGGAGCCGTGCTGCGCGCTGCGGCACGATCTTGCGCTCACGGCGCAGGGTCGCTTCGAACTCTTCACCCTCGACCAGCTCCATGACGAAGTACGGGATCCCGTCCTCCGTCTCGTCGAAGACCTTCCAGTCGACGACGTTCGGGTGCGAGAGGCGCGTGACGCGTCGGGCCTCGTCCTTGAACGACTGCTGCTGCGCGACGGACTCGGCGGCCTTTCCGGAGAGCACCTTGATCGCGACGCGGTTGCCCGCGCCACGTTCGTCCGCGGCTTCGTAGACCGAGCCGAAGCCACCCGTGCCGAGACGCTTGACGATGCGGTACTTCAGGTGGAAGAGCCGGCCGATCATCGGATCGTCGTCCTGGGTCGGCTCCTGACCCGGGTCGTCGCGCGACTCGCTTGATTCGAGCTCCCGCTGCGGTATGGGCGGAGGGGACACCGGCGACGGTCGAGGATCGTCCGGCAGAGCGTCGCCTTGCGCGCTCGCCCCGGCGCCAGCCAGCCAAGCAGCCTTCATCGAGTCGCCGGATACGCTGTCTTCGCGTAACGCCTCGAGGTTGGCCGTCGCCTTCTGTTCCAACGCTTCGTAGGAGAGGTCTGCGGACACGACTTCGATCGCACCGGCCGCACCGGACTCGTCCGGGACGTCGTCGTGGTAGTCGACGGTCGGCATTCCGCCGCCTCCGCCCCCGGGCAGGAGTCGTCTCACCTTCTCATAGATCTGCTTCGTGGCGATGAGCAGGAGCGACCCGCGCTCCCCTTTCATGCGTGCCGCGAGATGCGCGCGCATGTGCGCGACGGCACCCATCATCTGACTCGAACTGGAGTCCCGCAGGAGCACGACGTCGGGCACCTCGACAGCGGGAAGACCTGAAGCCTCGAGTCCAGCGCGAATCGCCAGCTCGATCCTGCGTGCGAGTACGAGAGCACTCGGGTCGAGGGTGTCGTCCTGAACCAGGTCCTCGAGCAGCGACTGTTCTTCGGGCGTCAGCTCCTCGGTCGAGAGCACTGCCCGAGCCGCGCGCACGGCGTCGTCCGGAAGTTCGGCGTGGC
>JAJFFA010000832.1 GCA_021776885.1 Planctomycetota bacterium | reverse complement strand
AGCTCATCAGGTGGAAGTTCCAGCGGTAGCTGAACCACTGGCCGATCTGACCCTGGGGGCCGCCCTGGAAGTAGGTCAGCAGCGGGTAGCGCTTGGTCTCGTCGAAGCCGGGGGGCAGGATCACCCAGCAGTGCACGCGCTCGCCATCGGTGCTGCGCACCCAGCGCTGGGTGATGGTCGGCAGCTCGAGGTCGGCGTAGAGGTCGCCGTTGACGTCCGTCAGGGCGCGCCACTCGCCGCCCTGGGCGGGCAGACTGCCCAGCTCCCAGGGACGAAGCATGTTCTGGCGCGCGACGATCAGGGTCTCGCCGTCGGGCGAGACGTCGCGCAGGCTCCAGTTGTAGGTGCCGTCGGTGACCTGGGTCACGCGCCGCGACTCGAGCTCGAGGTGGAACAGCTGGTCCGTGCCCAGGTGCTCGGAGCGGAACCACAGCGACCCGCCGTCGGGGGCGACGCGCACGTCGTGGGTCGTGCGATTCAGGCCCTCGGTCAGCTCGACGCGCTCCTGGCTGTCGATGTCCAGCATGAAGATGCGGTTGCGGTCGGCCTCGAAGCCGGGCCGCTCCATCGACTGGAAGAACAGGTTCTGGCCGTCGAACACCGGGTTGTTGTCGTAGCCGTCCATGCCCGTCGTCAGGTTGACGAACTCGCCCGCGCCGTCGGCGGGGCACAAGTACACGTCGCTGTCGGTGGACTCGGCCCAGTTGGCGACGTTCTTCATGGTGAACGCCAGGGTCTTGCCGTCGTCCGAGAAGGCGAAGTGCTCGGACCCCCCGAAGGGCGGCACGGGGCAGTCGACGCGCAGACCGCGCATCAGGTCCACGGCCTCGCCGGCCTTGCCATCCGAGCCCAGAGGCGCACTGAAAAGGTGCGAGTAAGTCCCGTCGTGCCAGGTGTCCCAGTGCCGGTACATCAGGCCGTCGATGATGCGCGCGTCAGCCTCGGGCAGGTCGGGGTAGAGGTCCACGAGCTTGTCGTCGAGGGGCACGTCGACGGTGAAGGCGACGCGGTCGCCGCTGGGGGCCACGACGAGGTTGGCGATGCCGCCCTCCACGTCGGTGACCTGCAGCAGGTCGCCGCTGGCGGGGTCGAGGGACCAGCACTGGGTCGAGGCGTCGTCGCCCTCGCCACGCTTGGCGAGGTGGTAGATGCGCGGGCCGTCCGCGGTCTCGACCCACTGGGCCTGGCTCTCGGAGACCGGGCCCTCGGTCAGCTGACGGGTCTCGCCGCTGGCCAGGTCGAGCAGGAACAGGTCGCTGTCGCCCTTGTTCGCGGCCAGGTCGTAGCGTCGCACCGAGTACAGGAGCTGCTTTCCGCTCGGGTCCAGGGAGCCGCCGGAGACGCGGCCGAGCTTCCAGAGCAGCTCCGGGGTCAGGCGCTCAGCAGGGGAGGCGAGGGCGGGGAGAGCGAGGGCCGCGGCGGCGAGGGCGAGGATCCGAGTGTGGTGGCGCATGTGTGTTCCGGTGTGAGGGCGCGCACTTTGCCAAATCCCGCTGGCCCCCCGCGAACCCGGCCGCGCCGGACGCTATTCTGGTTGCCCTCGAATGGGCGCCGGACACGGCTCGCGGCCGGCTCCTGCGCCTCCGGCGACCCGCTCATACATCTTGGAAGGAACACGTGCATACCCACACTGAAGTGACCCAGGCTTCGATGACCCCCGCCCGTGCCCTCGAGCTCCTGATCGAAGGCAACGCACGTTTCACGAAGAACCTCAGAGCCAACCGCAACCTCCTGCAGCAGGTCAACGACACGCGTGAGGGGCAGTGGCCGTTCGCGGTGATCTTGAGCTGTATCGACTCGCGCGTCTCGGCCGAGCTCGTCTTCGATCAAGGCCTCGGGGATGTCTTCAGCGTGCGCGTCGCCGGCAACTTCGTCAGCCCGGATGTGCTCGGGTGCATCGAGTTCGGCTGCAAGGTTGCCGGGGCGAAGCTCGTCGTCGTCCTCGGCCACTCCAGCTGCGGAGCCATCAAGGGGGTGTGCGACGGAGTACGCCTCGGCCACCTGACGGGCCTCCTCGAGCGCCTCGAGCCGGCGCTGGCGGCGACGCCCGAGCCGGCCGACCCCAGCCTGCGCAACTCGAAGAACGACGAGTTCGTGCAGGCCGTGGCGCAGAACAACGTGCGGCTTACAGCAGCGAACGTCCTGGAGCAGAGCCCGATCCTGCGCGAGATGGCCGACGCGGGCGAGATCGACGTGGTCGGGGCCCTCTACGACGTCGTGAGTGGAGAGGTCGCGGTCCTGCGCTGAGCCGGAGGCTCCCGGCGCAGGAGCCCGGTGCGTCCGGCAAGAGAACCCTTGCGGGCTCGAGGAGTCGCTCACATGATGACGCGCCTCCGCGGGTGAAGTGCCTCTCGGGGCTCCCGCAACCATGCTCCGCCTCGTTCCCATCCTCACGCGCCTAGGCGCCGCCGCGGGTTCTCTGCTGGTCTTGCTCTGGCTCTGCGCCGGGGCGGCTGGAAGCGCTCCAGGGGCGGCGACCTCCGAGGTGTGCGGCGCTTCGCCCTCGCTGGCCAGCGCCCCCAGCAGCCCCGGAGGGCCCGAGGTCTCACGGGTCGATCTGGACCCGGTCGAGGACCGCTTCCTGGAAGGCGCGGAGGAGATCGAGACTGAAGCCGCCGCTCCACCGGGAGCGGTCGAGGGTCGGCGCGCCCATCCGAGGCGCGTGGCACGGGCGGCAGCGCGTCGCACGTGGGTGGCGGCTGCCGCTGCCCGAAGCGGCAGCGTGCGCGGGCCTCCCGCGCTGGCTCAACCCCTCTGATCCGGGGTGAGCCGGCGTCCCAGTGGGGACGGCCAGGCTCCAGCCGACGCCGGCGTGGACACGGGGAGTCTCCCGTACGCGCCAGACGTCTCGTCCGCCGCTTCAGGCGGGCGCTGCGCCCGTCTCCAGCAGCGGGCGCAAGAGTCACACCCGTCCCCTGGGCTCAGGTCCGATTCGTCCCATGCGCAACGCTTCCGTCTCTTCATGGTCTCCGGGGAGGTTCTCCAAGGGGGACCTGCGTGCCGGCTTCCTCGTCTTCCTGATCGCGCTCCCCCTGAGCCTGGGCATCTCCATGGCCAGCGGCTTTCCGCCTGTCGCGGGAGTCATGACCGCGGGCATCGGAGGGGTGCTG
>JAJFFA010000831.1 GCA_021776885.1 Planctomycetota bacterium | reverse complement strand
GCGAGGGAGCGGACCCTGCCCCCAGATCCGGAGCCACCCGAGCGTCTTGACGCAGGACGGGCGGCGGGCCGGGGCACAGCCTGCTCGGCAACGAGCGCCCGGGTGGTATGAGGTCGCTCGCTACTCCTAGTTCGGGTCCGCGGGGGCGTAGAGGGGCGTGGAGAGGTACTTCATGCCCGAGTCGCACATCACGCTGACGATCGTGGCCTCGGGGCCGAGGCGCAGGCCCAGGCGCAGGGCCGCGGTCAGGTTGGCTCCGGTGGAGGTGCCGGCGAAGAGGGCGTCCGAGCGCGAGAGGGCGCGGGCGGTGGCCATGGCCTTCTCGGTCGAGACCGTGGCGATCTCGTCGACGGCGTCGGCCTTCCAGAGCGGGACGACGAAGCCCGCGCCCACGCCCTCGATGCGGTGCACGCCGGAGGCGCCGCCGGAGAGGACGGCGGACTCGCTGGGTTCGACGGCGACGCAGTGGATCTTCGAGTTGCGCCGCTTCAGGCCCTCGGAGACGCCGCGCACGGAGGCCGAGGTGCCGACGCTCTGCACGAAGGCGTCGACGCGGCCCGCGCTCTCGTCCCAGATCTCGTCCGCCATGGCGTGGTAGGCGGCGAGCTGATCGGCGTTCTCGAGCTGGCGCGTGGCGAAGGCGCCGGTGCTCTGCGCGATCTCGGCGGCGAGCTCCATCATGCGTCGCGTCAGGGACGCGTCCATGCCACCGCCCGCGCTGGGGACCAGGCTCAGCTCCGCGCCGAGGGCCTGCATGTGGGCGCGCTTCTCGAGGCTGAAGGCGTCGGAGGTGACGATGCTGAGGGGGTAGCCCTTGGCGGCGCAGACCATGGCCAGGGAGACGCCCTGGCTGCCGCCGGTGTACTCGACGACGCGCCCCCCCGGCGCCAGGCGTCCGTCCCGTTCGGCGGCCTCGATCATGGCCAGGGCCGAGCGGTCCTTCATGCTGCCCGTGGGGTTCTGGGCCTCGAGCTTGAGCAGGATGCGTGCGCAGCCGTCGGGAACGAGGCCCGCCAGCTCGATCAGTGGCGTGTTCCCGATACGGGACAGGATCGTGGTGTCGGACGAGTGGGGGTTCATGCTTCAAGGAGAGAGCGGGCGCGGGGTCAGCGCGGGAAGGCGACCTTCGGCTCGGCGCGCACCTGCGTGAAGCGCTTGGGCGCCAGGCGGCTCTTGTGCAGGCCGGCATCGAGCAACGCATTGCACTCTTCAGGGCTGGCTGCGTCATCGACCCACCAGACCTCGGTGCTGGCCCAGGCCACGGCGGACCTGCCCTCGCTGCCCGCCGGCCTGCGCAGCTGGGCCTGCTCTTGGTTTGCGCCTGCCCCGGGGACGAAGGCGAGCTCCGGGTCCGCGCCGAGGTCGAAGCCGCGCCACTCGAGCAGGGCGTTCGCGAACTCCAGTGCGTCCTGCGGCGTGTCCCAGGTCGAGCCCCACAGGAGGGTCGTGTGCGGATCGCCCTCGACGCGCGAGTAGAGCAGGTAGCGGTCCCCGTCCCAGCCCGCCGCCAGCCCCTGGCTGCGCGGGCCAAGGGCCGGGCGCAGCAGGATCTCGATCCCGAACTCGCCGACGACGTTGTCCTCGACGATCTCCCAGCGCGCGGGATCGAGAGCCGGCGGATCCTCGAACAGGATCACCTGGGGCGGGTCGTAGTCGGGCGAGTCGCGCGGGTACTTCTCGGGGTGCAGGATCTGCTCGCTGCTCAGGGGCGGGTCGGCGTAGGCCGCGTCGATGGCGTGCCAGCGGCCGCTCTCGCGGGTCAGGGAGAGGCAGAAGCTCCAGCCCGCCATGTAGGGGAACATCATCGACTCGCGCAGGAAGAGCGGCGCGTCGTTGAAGACCTCGGAGGAGACGGCCGGCGCCAGGACCTTCAGCGCGACCCGCGCCAGGCGCACCAGCAGGTCGGGGGCGGAGAGGCCGCTGCGTCCGAAGTCCTTGCGCGCCGGGTCGAAGGTGATCGCGAGCATGGCCTCGCCCTCGATCAGGGCGCTGAGGGCCAGGCTGGCGTCGTCGTCGCCCTCGCGGCTGCGGGTCAGGCTGAGCAGATCGAAGTGCTGGTCGGCCAGGGCGTGCAACAGCTCGTGGGCCAGGACGCTCTTCTGCTCCGCGGGGTCGAAGCCGTCGGCCGGGCCGAACCAGCTCGCCAGGAAGCCCTTGTCCTCGTTGTCCTCGGCGGAAGACTCCGCGATCAGGAAGAGTTGCTTCTGATCGGGGTCGTAGAACCCGGCGATCTCCTCGGTCAGCATCGAGCGCAGCAGAGCGCCCAGGTCGAGGTCGCCGGGGATGAAGCCGAGCTGGGACAGGGCCCGGGCGTCGGACTCGACTTCGTGCGCGGGATACTCCTCGGCGAACATCTCGAGCACGCGCTGGCCGAGCTCCTCGCGGCCCAGGATGCGCGGCTCCACCGGGTACAGGAAGGGCAGCTTGCGGAAGCGCGGCAGGAGGCCGACGTAGGCCTCGGTCCAGGTGGCGAGGGCGCTCTCGTAGTCACCCTCCTCGGCATAGAGATCGCCCACGTCAACCAACACGTGGGACCGCTGGGCGGCGGCGGTCGCCTGGGTCAGCAGCCCGCAGCAGAGAGCGAGGAGCAGGAGGCGGCGCAAGGCGGGGCGTTGGTTCATGGAAGAGACGCAGTCTAGTCGACGCCGAGCCAGCCCTCCCAGCCGTAGGTGTGCACGTCGCCGACCAGCCCCCAGGCAGCCCACACTCCGGCGGGAACGAGCAGCGCGCCGAGCACGCGTCCCCGCGGTCGCGCGCCGCGCGCGCAGCCGACCCCGCAGGCCGCGGCCAGGCCCGCCAGGCCACACAAGGCCAGGGCCAGGAGCCCATTGCGCAGCTCGGGCGAGGGATTGTGCCCACCACCGTGGATGCGCATGCCCCCGAAGGCGGTCAGCAGGATCAGGAGCACGGCGAAGGGAGCGGCGAGCCAGGCGCAGAGGGTCAGCCGGTTCCAGCGTCTGAGGAACGTCATGCCACGATCCTAGCCGGCGCGCCACGCGGCGCGCAGCGCCGGGCCTGCTAGAGTGCCGCCCAGGGAGCCACGAGCCGTTGCAAGTCACGCCGATCCAGCACATCCAGGGCACGGGCCTCCTGTCACCCCTCGCGGGCCACGAGCTCGCTACCCGCGGCGTCGTCACGGGCAAGACCCGACGCGGCTTCTTCCTGCAGGATCCCGCGGCGGACGCTTCGAGCGCTGCCCCGTGCGGGCTCTTCGTCTACGAGCGGCGGGGCAAGCCGCCCCTGGGCAGCCTGGTCGAGGTCTCCGGGGTCGTGCGCGACTACGTCCCCGACGACAACGCGCGGCCGACGACCCAGCTCGAGGAGCGCGAGACCCGCGTCCTGGCCGAGCGCGGTCCGCGCATCGAGCCCTTCTGGCTGACGGCCGAGCGCGTCTTCGTCGAGCACTCCGCCCTGAGCACGCTCCTGAACCGCCTCGAGGGCATGCTCGTCGGCATCCCCGCCCAGTCGACCTTCGTCGCGCCCAGCAACTCCTTCGGCGACTACGTCGTCGTGCCGCCGGGGGTGCCCCTCGAGCGCACGCGCCAGGGCGGTGTCCTGATCGACCCCAGCGTCCCCGAGCGCTGGCTGCCCGGCTTCCGCGTGCGCTCCTACGCGGACGCGCCGCAGGTGCACGTCGGAGCGCGCCTGATCGAGCCCGTCACGGGGCCGCTCAACTTCCGCTCCGCCTCGTTCCAGCTGGCGGTGGAGGGGCCCCTCTCGGTCGAGGCGCAGCGCGTCGAGAGCAGGCCGACGAGCCTGCGCGCCGAGGGCACGCGGGTCACGGTGCTGACCCTCAACGGCTTCAACCTGGACGCCCACGTCGAGCGCCCCGAGCACGTGCACGACGCGCAGCGGGACGTCGACGACGACGTCAGCGGCGGCCGCTTCGCCGGCCTCGCCCGGGCCATCGTCGAGGACGCGCGCGCCCCCGACATCGTCGCCCTGCAGGAGATCCAGGACGACGACGGAGCCGAGCTGTCCTCCGTGGTCAGCGCGCGTCGGACCCTGGAGC
>JAJFFA010000084.1 GCA_021776885.1 Planctomycetota bacterium | reverse complement strand
CCTCGGAGCCCCGGCCGCGCCCCACTCCTTCCTCGCGGGGCTGGTGCTCGGGATCGTGCGCGAGCGCCACACGTCCCTGGTCGCACCGACGGCTCTGCACGCCGCCGGCAACCTCGTGCTGCTGCTCGTTCCCGCCCTCGCGCCTGGCCCGGGCAGCTAGTAGCGAATCCGGGCAGCGAATCCGGGCAGCGAGTCCGGGCTACGGCGTGAAGACGACGGAGTAGCCCGCGCTCAGGGTGAAGCCGTTCCCGCAGGGGCCGCCCGCGTCGCGGAACCAACCCTGGAAGTGGCGCGTGTCGCCGGACGACGCGCCGACGCGGGCCGCGATGCCGCCCTGGCTGAAGCTGCCCGCGGCGCTGGCGAAGCCGACGGGGAAGCGCGTGATCGAGCCACCGACGCAGCGCAGCGCGTCGCCGAAGGGCGCCATGGGCTGGGTCGTACCGGCGAAGAGCAGGCCCGGGCGGCCGGGGGGCAGGCCCAGGACGCAGAGCTCGAGGTCGCCCAGCACCGAGGTGCTTCCGCTGGCGGCGATCAGGGCGCCGGCGCCCGAGGAGTTGGCGCAGCTGCGGTCCGCGCCGGCCAGGGTGCCGTTGCCGCAGGGGCAGGCTGCCGAGGAGCCGTCGCCGTAGCAGTAGGTCGTGCCGCCCGTGAAGTTGTCGAGGATGCGCACCTCGTCGCCGGTCTCGTCCAGGAGCACCAGGTCCAGGTCGCGGTCCTTGTCGATGTCGAGCATGGCCGCGCAGCCGGGGTTGGTGGAGGAAAAGAACTCGCGGCGCAGGACGAAGGTGCCGTTGCCCTGGTTCTCCCAGATCTGCCAGCAGCGGTCGGAGAAGTTGGAGAGCACGCGGTCCAGGTCGCCGTCGCCGTCGAGGTCACCCAGGTCGATGGCCGTGGTGAAGGCGGCCGAAAACTGCACCTGGGGCGCGCTCAGGTTGCCGCTCCCGTCGCCGAACAGGACCGAACTCGAGTTGCTGAACGAGTTGGCCGTGACGACGTCCGTGAAGCCGTCGCCGTTCACGTCGCCGGTGGAGAGCTGCCAGGTGGCTCCGACACTGTCCTCGGTGTCGTGCAGGCTGAAGCTGCCGTCGCCGTTGCCGAGCAGCACCGTGACGCGCTGGCCCGTGCGCGAGCCCACCACCAGGTCGGAGATGCCGTCGCGGTCGAGGTCATCACTGGCCAGGGCGAACTCGCCGTTGCCTCCGCCCTCGATGAAGGTCGCCGCGCCGAACACTCCGTTCCCGTCGTTGAGCAGGAGCGACAGGTTGTTCGAGCCGAAGTTGGTGTTGACGATGTCCTGGTCGCCGTCCCCGTCCACGTCGAGCACCGCGATGCCGCGCGGGTTGCTGCCCGCGCTGTACTCCACGCTGGACGAGAAGCCGCCAGTGCCGTCGCCCAGGAGCACCGAGACCGTGGTGTCCTGGGTGTTGGCGGTGCACATGTCCATGTGCCCGTCGCGGTTGAAGTCGGCGGTCTCGTTGGGGCTGGGCACGGCGCCGGTGGGGGTCGGCGTCGAGAAGAGGTCGTACAGCCCGGTCCCGTCCGCGCGGTTGGGCAGCACGCGCACGTCGGAGGAGTCCTCGTTGACCAGGGCGATGTCGATCCAGCCGTCCTCGTTCAGGTCGGCCATGCTCGCGCCGTAGATGCGCACGGACACGCCCGGGTTCGTACGTCCCGAGAGGCGCTGGACCTCGTTGAAGACCAGGTTGGGGGCGCGCTTGGAGCCGATGCGGAAGGCGCCGGTCCAACCCGCCGCGCGCAGGGTCGTGCCGTCCGCGGCGCGCAGGGCGCTGGAGCACAGGATGTGCACGGTCTCGCCGACGGCGAAGGGGGCGTCGGGCTGGAAGACGAGGCGCCGGTCCGCGTCGGCCAGGCTCAGGCTGCCGCTGGCCACGCCGGAGTACTTCCCGAAGATCCAGAAGTCGTTCGTGTTGGGCGGCAGACTCAGCGGGTCGAGGGCGCGGTCGAACTCGAGCTCCACCCGGGTCTCGGGGTCGGCCACCTGGTTCCCGGCGGCGGGCACCATCGAGACGACGGACAGGCCCTGGGCGAAGGAGAGGCCGGGCAGGAGGGCCAGGAACGGTGCGGCTAGGAGCGTGCGGGGGGCTGACTTCATGGACGCCAGTGTCCGCCAGACGGCCCGCATGCGCAATGTCAGTCGCCGCCTCCGCCCTCGCCGCCCCCGTCACTCGTGCCCTGGCGCTCGAGGTAGCCCTGGACCTGGGCCCGCAGGGGAGCGAAGTGCTCGCGCAGCGCGGCGGCCAGGTCTGCGGGCCAGGGTTCACCCGAGAGGGCCCGGGCGGCCCAGCGCCACTCCTGGGCGCCCATGGCCCCCGACGCTCCGACGGCGGCCCCACCCGTCTTGCGCAGCTGCAGCACCGCGGCCAGGAGCGTGCGCCGCTCGACGGGGCGGGAGAGGGCATCGACCACCCACTCGAGCTGGGCCCGCGGCCCGCTGAGGCGGTTCACGTCGCCGCTGAACACGAACAGGGCCGCACGCAGATCGGCCCTTGGATCGGCGAGCTCGGCCAGGCGCTGTTCGACGAAGGTCGCGTCGAAGTGCGACCTGTCCGGCACGCCACGGCTGGCCCGCAGGCGCCAGGCCGCGAGGTCTGTCGCCTGCGCCTCGAGTGCGGCGGGGCCGGGCCGCAGGGCGGCCCAGACGCTGAGCTCGACGACCAGCGCGAGCACCAGCAGTCCCTGGAAGCGAGCGCTCTTCATGGCTTCCAGGCCAGGGAGAAGAGGGCCAGGGTCTCGGGCAGGTCGACCCACCAGAGGAAGACCAGGAGCGCCCAGCCTGCGCAGGCGGCGATGCGGCGCGGGCGCGAGAGGGCACGCAGGCTGTCGCGTGGTCCGCGGGCCAGGGCGCCGGCGGCCAGGGGGATCAGCAGCGGCAGCATCGGGACGCGGAAACGCGACATGGCCACCAGCGCCGCGGTCAGAACGAAGTAGGACAAGACGCACGCGCACAGGGACAGGGCCGGGCGCTCGCGCAGGGAGAGCAGTCCGAGCCAGGCCAGGGGCAGGAGCAGCAGCGGCAGGGCCACGGAGAAGAGCGCCAGGGGGCGGCGCAGGGCTGGCCGGGTCAGGGCGCTCTGCGGGCCGTAGGCCTCGAGGCCCAGGTGGCGCAGGAAGAACGACACGGGGGCGAACAGATCCGCGAGCTTCTTCACCCGCGAGCGCAGGAACCAGCCAGGGTGCTCCGCAGCGAAGCCGAGGCCGCGCTCGAGGCCGGCGGCCTGGCGATCGATCGTGTTGGGCAGCTCGTCCGCCCGGGTCCAGGCCGCCGCCCCCGCAGGGTCACTGAAGAAGGCGCGCGGGCGCCCCGCCGTCGGGTCGCCCGCGCGCACCTTCTGGGCCGCGAGGGCCAGGTCGAAGTTGGTGTAGTTGGCGTTGAGCCCGCGGTAGGCGTTCTCGCCCAGGGATGCCCCCAGGGGCACGAAGCGCCCGTAGACGTCGGCGTTGCGCAGGGTCCAGGGCAGGATCAGGACCGCGAGCACGAGCAGCCACAGGCTGGCCGGCTCGAGCCGCGCGGCGAGGCGCGCGGGGGCCTCGCGTCGCTGCGCGACCCCGGCCAGGAGCAGGGCGATCAGGGGCGCCAGGTAGAGCGGCGACTCCTTCAAGTACAGGGCACCCGCGAACAGCACGGCAGCGCAGGCGACGCGCCGCGCGCGCCGCTGCTCATCCTGCAGCGCAGCCAGGACGAGCAGCAGGGCCGGGGCGAACAGAGCGCTGAAGGTGGCCTCGGTCCACAGGCTGTGGCTGAAGCCGATCAGGGGCAGGTAGAGGGCCCAGCCGAGCCCCGCTAGCCGCGCCGCGCGCGCACCGAAGAGGCGCAGGGCGATCAGCATCACCGAGAGCCCCGTGCTGACGCTGGCCAGGACGCCGATGCAGCGCGCTGCGAAGAGCCCGTCCTCGCCGAAGGCCGCGAGGCAACCCTTCAGGAGCCACGGGAAGCCCGGGGGCCACAGGTAGCGGTAGCTGTCCGAGTAGAAGCCGAAGACGTGCCAGGAGAGGCCCGCGTAGGCGTAGAAGCCCTCGTCTGCGACCAGCTGCGCGTCGCGTGCGGCCCACAAGAAGGCCAGCCGCAGGGCGAGCCCCAGCAGCACGAAGGGCGCGCAGAGCGCGACCAGGGGTCGCGGGCCAGCGCGCTGCGCTTCCATCAACGGCCCTCGCCGTCCTCCTGCGCCCCTGCCCCGCTGTCCTCTTCCTCGTCGTCGTCACCGCCGACGTAGCCCGCTGCATTGAGCCGGTCGCTGTCCGGGGCGCTCCCACCCTCGGGCGGCTCGGTGCTCATCGCGTCGTTCTCGATCAGGAAGGCGCGCAGGCGCTCGACCTGCGCGGGATGGCCCGCGAACACGTTCTGGGTCTCGCCCGGGTCGCTACCCAGGTCGAAGAGCTGACTCTGGTCGGGCTCCCGCTCGTGCCAGATGAGCTTCCAGCGACCGTCCGTGACGCAGAACAGGTTGTCGTACTGACCCGGCGGCAGGTTCTTGCGACCGGGGGAGTGGGCGTCGTAGAGGTTGAGCGCGTCGGCGTAGGCCAGGCGCGGCTCGCGCTCGCGCTGACCGTCGAGCAGGGGCAGGACCGAGCGGCCCTCCATGTCGGGGCCCTCGAGCTGCAGGGCGTCGAGCAGGGTGGGCACGATGTCGATGGTGCGCACCTGGGCGGCGACCCGCTCTCCGCCTGTGCGGCCCGGGACGTCGAGCAGGAAGGGCACGTGCAAGCACCAGTCGTAGAGCAGACGGTGCTTCTGCCACTGGTGGCGCACGAGGCCGTCCTTGAGGCCCTGGCCGTGGTCCGCGGTGACCACCAGGATCGTGTTGTCGCGCTGGCCGTTGGCCTCGAGCCAGGCCAGCAGGCGCCCGATCTGGTCGTCCATGTAGGCCAGCTCGGGGTCGTACATGATCTCGCGCCAGGCCGGGTCCTGGGGGTGCACGCTGCGGTCGTACTCGAGGCCGTAGCGCTCGGAGGCCCACTCCTGGGGCGGCACGATCGAGAAGTCGTGGACGTCGAACATGTGCACCCACATGCACCAGGGGTCCGGGTTGGCGCCCCTGGCGTTGGCGTCGAGCCAGGCCAGGGCATCGCCGACGGTGGAGTCCCCGCGGCGCTGGGTCGAGAGGGTCGTGCCCTCGTGCCAGTGGTCCTCGTGCTTCTGCTGGCCCTCGAAGTTCATGTCCTCGAGGTCGAGCCCGGTCTGGAAGGTGTCGAAGCCCTGGTTCAGGTTGTAGATCTCGGACACGGGGTAGGAGCTGACCATGGCCGCCGTGTTCCAGCCCTCGCCGCCCAGGAGCTCGGGCAGGGTGAAGACGGAGTCCTTCAAGCGATGGCTGACCTCCTCGCTGAAGAAGACGCGCATCCCGTGGCGGTAGTTGTTGAGCCCGGTGAGGATCGACGAGTGGGACATCGGCGTGATGCCCGCGGTCGAGATCGCGCGCTCGAACAGGGCGCCGCCCGCGGCGATCGAGTCGAGATGGGGCGTGCGCGCCTCGCGGTAGCCGTAGCACCCGAGTCGGTCGGCGCG
>JAJFFA010000830.1 GCA_021776885.1 Planctomycetota bacterium | reverse complement strand
CACCTTCTCCGCCCAGAACCTCTGACGGAGTTCGTACGCGGGCGTTCACGAGTCCTTCAAAGGCCTGCGTAGAGTCACACGGGTTCCACCAGCCCCGGAGTCTCCCATGATCCTTGCCCTGACCCTCGCCCTCGCCACCAGTCCGTCCGCAGGACCGAGCCTCGGCCCGCTCCCCGCCGCCGCCCCCGGTCCGGTCCAGGCGGACGCCGCCCTCGAGGCCGTCGCCGCGACCTGGGAGCGCCTGCTCGCCGGCGACGACGACCCGGCCTGGTTCCTCGAGCACCTCGTGCCCGCGTCGCGCAAGAGCGAGGAGCGCCTGCTGATGGTCCTCGGCATGTTCCGTCGCGACGTGCCCGGCGGCGTGGCGCGGCGCTTCCTGCCGCTGTCCGACGGCGTCTACGAGCTGACCCTCTACAGTGCCCAGGAAAACGTCAGCGCGATCATGACCCTCTCGGACATCGAGGCCGAGGCGCCGCACCGCTTCGCCTTCGGCGGCGCACGCCTCGAGGACGGTGACGTCGCGAGCTCCGGTGTCGAGGACGGCATGTCCCCCGAGGCGATGGCGCGCTTCCTCGACGGCTGGGTCGGCGAGCTGGCCGCGGCCGACAGCTTCTCCGGCAGCGTGCTCCTGGCCAAGGACGGCGAGGTGGTGTTCGAGAAGGCCTGGGGCCTGGCCAGCCGCGCCTTCGAGGTACCCAACCAGGTGGACACCAAGTTCAACCTGGGCTCGATGAACAAGATGTTCACGGCGGTGGCCATCGCCCAGCTCGCCGAGCAGGAAAAGCTCGCCTTCGACGACGCCCTGATCGAGCACCTGCCCGACTACCCGAACCCCGACGTGGCGCGGCGCATCACCTTGCACCAGCTGCTGACCCACACGTCCGGCATGGGCGACTTCTTCTCCGCCATGTTCGAGGTCAACTGGACGCAGCTGCGCACCCCGGCCGATCACCTGCCGCTCTTCGCCATGGATCCCCTGCTCTTCGAGCCGGGCGAGCGCTTCTCCTACTCCAACGCGGGCTTCCTGGTGCTGGGGCTCGTGGTCGAGGCCGTCAGTGGCGAGGACTACTACGACTACGTGCGCAAGCATGTCTTCGAGCCGGCGGGCATGTCGAACACGGACTCCTGGGCCAACGACGAGGTCGTCCCCAACCTGGCCATCGGCTACACCCGGGGCGACCCGCGCAACCACGACACGCAGGGGCCCGTGCGCAACAACCTCTACAGCCACCGCCTGCGCGGCGGGCCGGCCGGCGGTGGCTTCTCGACGGTGCACGACCTGCTCGCCTTCGCCACGGCGCTGATGGAGGGCGATCTCCTGGACGTGACCAGCCTCGAGCGCGTGCTCGGGCGCCATGTCGCCATGGGCCCGGGCTCGTACTACGGCTACGGCTTCGGCGTACACGAGACCCTGGGTCACGAGAACCTGGGGCACAACGGCGGGGCGCCCGGGATCAACGCCGAGCTGGCGATCTTCCCCGTCGAGGGCTACGTCCTGGCGGTGATGACCAACATGGACGGTGGCGCCTCGAACGTGGCGCGGCGCATGCGCGAGATGATCGCCCGGGCCGACGATGCGTGAGGCTCTGCGGTGAGCGCAGGGGCCGCGGGCCACGTGCTGCTGGTCGAGGATGAGACCGAGACCGCCGCGACCTTGGCCCTCTACCTCGAGCGTGCGGGCTTTCGCGTCACGCGCAGCGCTGACGGCGCCCAGGGCCTGGAGCTGGCGCGCCGCCTGGCCCCCGACCTGGTGCTGCTCGACCTGCTCTTGCCCGGGCTCGACGGGCGCGAGGTCTGCCGCCGGCTGCGCGCCGAGGGCAGCCTGCCGATCGTGATGCTGACGGCTCTGGGGGACGAGGAGGCGCGCATCGCCGGGCTCGCCGCGGGGGCCGACGACTACGTGCCCAAGCCCTTCAGCCCGCGTGAGGTGGTCGCGCGCGTGCGCGCCGTCCTGCGGCGCACCCGCGGCGGCGAGGGCGCCCCGCAGCCGGGCGAGCGCCTGTGCTTCGACGGCCTGGTCCTGGAGCGAAGCGCGCGGCGCCTGACCTGCCTGGGCCAGCCCGTCGACCTGACCCGCGCCGAGTTCGAGCTGTTCGCCACCCTGCTCGCCGCCCCCGGACGCGTCTTCACGCGCTCCGAGCTGATCGAGCGCGCCCTGGGACACGGCGCGGAGTGCGAGGAGCGCACCATCGACGCCCACGTCAAGAACCTGCGCCGCAAGCTACGGGCTGCGGCAGGGGACGCGGGTGCCTGGATCACCACGGTCTTCGGCAGCGGCTACCGGCTGGAGGCGCGCCGCGGTGCGTAGCCTGCGCAGCCAGCTCGTCCTGGCCATGGCCGTCACCCTGGCCCTGGTGCTGGTCCTGGCCTTGACCGTGGCGCGCCGCGCGAGCCGCGCCGAGTTCGACGCCTTCGTCGAGCGCGAGCTGTCCTCGGTCACGGGCCAGGCTCCCGACCTCGAACCCTTCGCCGCCGAGCTGGTGGCGTTCTGGAGCGAGCGCGGCTGGGACGGTGTGCTCGAGCTCCTGGCCGACATCGAAGAGGACCTCGGCGGGGGCTACCAGCTGCTCTTCCTGCCCGGCGTCCAGAGCCCGGACGCCCAGGGCGACGTCGAGCGCAGGGTGAGCGACGAGCGTTTCGTCTTCATCGAGAAGGGCGCGGGCGACGGGTTCGAACAGCACCGCGTCGAGCTGAACACGCCCCTGTCCGGATCCCTCGCGCAACTCGAGCTCTTCGCGCCTGGGGTCGACGGAGTCGGGGGCGAAGCCATCGGGCGTCTGATCGCGGTCCCGCGCCTGACCTCCGACCGCGCGGCCCTGCGCCAGGGCTTCCTCGGCGGGCTGGGTCGTCTGTTCCTCCTGGGTCTGCTGGGCACCGGGGCCTTCGGGCTGGCCCTGGCCTTCCTGCTCGCGCGTCGCATCAGTGCGCCGCTCAGCGACCTGACCCGCGCCGCACGCGCCCTCGAGCAGGGCGGTGCCCAGGCGCAGGCCGTCGCGGGAGAACTCGCGGCGCGGGCCGCCACGGGCCGCGACGAGGTCGGCGCCCTGGCGACCGCGTTCCAGGCCATGGCGCGCTCCCTCGCCCACTCCGAAGCCCAGCGCAAGCGCCTGACCGCGGACGTGGCCCACGAGCTGCGCACGCCCCTGACGAACCTGCGCTGCCGCATCGAGGCGTTGCAGGATGGAGTCGTCGCCGAGGGCCCCGAGTCCCTCGAGGTGCTGGCGCGCGAGGTGGGTCACCTGTCGCGCCTGGTCGACGACCTCCTGGCCCTCTCGGTGGCGGAGGCCGGGGGGCTCTCCCTCGACCTGACCGACGTCGACGTGGGGCGGGTCGCGCGCGAGGTGTGTGCGCAGCGCGCGCTGAGTCCCGGCCCGCAGCCCGCGGTGTGCGTGGCCGGCGAGCCGCGCGCGCGGGCGGATGCGACGCGCCTGCGCCAGGTGCTGGCCAACCTGGTCGAGAACGCCTGTCGCGCGGCGCCTGAGGGGGTCGTGCGCGTGGGGGTGGAGCGCGGCCCCGGCGGCGTCGAGATCTGGGTCGAGGACGACGGACCGGGGATCCCGGAGGAGGAACAGGAGGCCGTCTTCGAGCGCTTCGTGCGCCTCGACCCTTCGCGCAGCCGCGCGACCGGCGGCGTGGGCCTGGGGCTCTCGATCGTGCGCCGCTGGGTGGGGGCGATGGGGGGCGAGGTAGGCCTCTCCAGCGCGCCCGGGCGGACGCGCTTCGTGGTCCACCTGCCCGCCGCGGTTTGACGTGGACGGGGTGCGGCGCCCCTTCCTAGGCTGCGAGCATGGACACCTCAGAACGGTCCGGCGGGGGCGAGCAGCGCCTGATCCGCTGGCAGGCTGTCTCCGGGCTGGTCTTCGCGTCGTTCCTCCTGTTGCACCTCGGCAACGCCTGCATGGCCTCCTTTGGTGCAGCGCGCTTCGACGCGTACATGGCCTTCGTGCGACGCTACTACCAGAACCCCGCGGTCGAGGTGCTGGTGATCGGGCTGGCCGCGGCCCTGCACCTCTCGATCGGCGTGCGCCGCGCCCTGGCGCGACGCAGGCGACGCAAGGCCGGGCCCGCGGGCGGCGCGGCGCGCGTGCCCGGCTGGCTGCGCCTGCACCGCATCACGGGCTGGTTCCTGGCCCTGGTGATCGTCGGGCACGTCTTCGCCACCCGCGGGCCGGGCTGGCTCGAGGACATGCCGGCCGAC